>JADLFC010000095.1 GCA_020845775.1 Deltaproteobacteria bacterium | reverse complement strand
TGTCCGTTCCCGTTCCCATGGCTATCCCAATGTCAGCTTGGGCAAGCGCAGGTGCATCGTTAATTCCATCGCCCGCCATGGCAACGATAGCGCCCGCCTGGCGCAGTTCTTTTACGATGCGGTTTTTATCTTCTGGTAGCACCTCGGCATGAAATTCCTCTATCTGTAGCGCATTTGCTATGGCCTTAGATGTAGTGGAGCTATCTCCCGTAAGCATGACGATTCTCACGCCATCTTCTTTTAGAAGTTTTAGCGCTTCTCTGGTCGAGTCTTTTATGGGGTCCGAAACGCCGAGGACGCCAGCGATACGACCGTCAATGCTAACAAACATAAGCGTTTGGCCCTCTTGGCGAAGGCTCTCTGCGCGCTCTGCTACCTCATCGAGCGTTATATTATTTTCGCTAAGTAAATTGCTGTTTCCAACAATTACAGTGCGTCCATTTACTTCTCCCTTAACTCCTTTTCCGGTGAAAGATTCGAAGTTCGAAAATGGAAAGAGTTTAACACCGCGTTCTCTTGCTCCGGAAACAATGGCCTGAGCTAGCGGATGTTCGCTTCCCATCTCGAGTGAACTTGCATAGGTTAAGAGTTCATCCTGACTAAAATTCTTGCTCGCATGAAGGTTTATAAGCTTTGGCTTTCCTAGCGTTAAAGTTCCCGTCTTATCGACCACGAGGGTGTTTACTTTTTCAAAGGCTTCAAGGGCCGCGGCATCCTTGATAAGAATTCCCATGCTAGCACCTTTTCCCGTTCCCACCATAATGGACATTGGCGTGGCAAGGCCCAGCGCACAAGGGCAAGCAATTATTAGCACGGCGACACTGTTTAGAATTGCTAGCGCCAGCCGTGGCTCGGGACCAAGGAACGCCCAGGATACAAAAGTTAGAGCCGCTATGAGGATAACGGCAGGGACAAAATAGGACGAAACCTTGTCGGCTAGGCGTTGAATTGGGGCTCTTGAGGTTTGCGCCTCGCTTACCAGGTGAATGATTTGCGAAAGAAGGGTATCGCCACCTACTCTGGTTGCCTTCATGACAAAGCTACCCGTGCCATTAATAGTTCCGCCGATGACTTTTGCCTCTAGGCCTTTCTGGGCCGGGAAGGGCTCGCCGGTTATCATGGACTCGTCGATGGTCGTCTTTCCCTCTAGAATAATCCCATCTACGGGAACCTTATCTCCGGGCTTAACTCTTAAGACCTCGCCTACTTTAAGTTCAGCAAGGGGAACAGTTTCCTCGGTGCCGTCTTCTTTAATTCTGGTGGCGCTAGGTGGTGCGAGCTCTAAGAGTTTTCGTATGGCACTGCTCGTCTTTGCGCGCGCTTTTAGCTCCAGCACTTGCCCCAGTAAGACCAAGCTCACAATGACGGCAGAAGCTTCAAAATAAATTGGCACGTGATTATCTACTCCCAAAAAACCATGGGGCAAAAAGTAGGGAAAGAGAACGGCAACCGCGCTATAAGTATAAGCTACGCCCACTCCCATGGCGATTAAGGTAAACATGTTAAGATTCTGGGTTAAGACCGAATTCCAACCTCGTTTAAAAAAAGGCCAAGCACCCCAAAGTACTACGGGAGTAGCAAGAAGTAGCTGAAGCCAAGACGAAAGCTGAGAAGAAATAAAGGTGGGCAACAAATTTCCGAAAACCATTTCGCCCATGGCGAGAAAAAAAATGGGCAGAGTGAGGAGCGCACTTAGAAAAAAACGCCGAGTCATTTCTCTTAGTTCTATTTCGCTTCCTTCCGCTAAAACGCCACCTTTTGGCTCAAGCGCCATGCCGCACTTAGGACAGTCTCCCGGTCCGATTTGCTCTACCTCGGGATGCATCGGGCAAGTATAAATCGTACCATTGCCTAACCCGCCTTTGTGAAGGGGGTTCTGCTCATGTGAGTTGGTTTTATGACAACAACTTTTGCTCATTAGCCGACTAATGCGTTAGATACAGCGGATATGCTTTCCGGATCGAAGGCTTGATAGCTAGTTGGATTTTTGTCTATGCGTTTTAAGAGTTTTGTAAGAACTCCTCCAGGTCCGAATTCAACTGTAATGTCTATTCTGCAGTCAGCTATCATTTGACTCATGGACTCAGTCCATCGGACAGGAGCGCAAACTTGTCTTTTTAATAACTCTCGTGCCTCACTAGCCGACGTAACAGCCTTTGCGGTAACGTTTGCGTAGATTGGAAAAGCTGGACATTTAAAAGTAGTGCGATCTAAATCAGCCCAAAGTTTCTCTGCAGCTGGCTTCATTAGCGAGCAATGAAAAGGAGCGCTTACCATTAGAGGAATAATTTTTGCTCCATTTTCCTTTAGCTTTTCAGAAGCCAAATCTATCCCAGCAACATCGCCCGCAATTACAGTCTGACCAGGGCAGTTTAGATTAGCTATCTCGGCTATGCCAGTATCAATACTGCTAAGTGTTGACGCAATCTCCTCTTCTTTTGGGCCCATAACAGCAACCATCTTTCCCATCCCTGGTTTAACGGCTTCTTGCATATAGCGCCCGCGCTTGTGAACAATACACACCGCATCCTCAAGCAAAAGACTGCCAGCGGCAACCAGTGCGGAATATTCGCCCAAACTGTGTCCTGCTCCAGCAGTTAGAGGCAGCGGCAAACAGGCAAACGACGCAATGCTTGTAGTCAATATAGCAGGCTGGGCAAACTCAGTAAGCGTAAGCTTTTCAATTGGCCCCTCAAAACACAAGCTCGAAAGTGAAATGCCCAGGGCCTTATCGACGCGTTCAAAGATTTCACGAGCTCTTTCGTCGCTCCCACAAAGCTCCTTGCCCATTCCAACCACTTGAGATCCCTGACCAGGAAATAAACCCGCTATTTTCATATTGCTGTATCAAATAACTATACCGTTTCCAAAAAGTAAGTTAAATATTTTACTTTTTGGAAACGGTATTTGTTGTTTATTGGCAAGTGCTTACCCACTTGCTGTTTATGCCATTTACAAAAATCCTTTTTGTAAATGGCATAAAATGTTTGTTAATAATTTCAACTACATAAGTCTAGCGAGCATTGTCGCAAGTATTGTCGCAAGTATTGTCGCACAACGCCCCAAGCTATGCAGTTTAGAGAAATCCAAGCTATTTATCAAATGTCGTGCTTTAGGCTTGTTGTTACTTAGCCGATTTAGACATAAAGGCACGGTTGTTTTCTAGAAGTGTCGGTGACTATTTGTCTCCGGAAGCTTCTTTCTAACTTAAAGGGCGGAAAGGATATAAATGGCAGGACAGGTTGCTCGACATAAAGTTATGATCGTCGACGATAATCCAAATGTCTTGCTGGTTCTTAAGGAGTTGTTGCTGCAAAATGATCTGGACCTAATGGTCGCTAACAACGCCAATGAAGCCATCTCGCAGTTAGCAAAAGACACTCCAGACATAATTATATGCGATGTGTTGATGCCTGGAATCGATGGGTATCACTTTCACAAAATCGTATCTAGTAGCAGTAAGTGGTGTAATATACCGTTTTTGTTCTTAACATCGCTAGCTTCCCGACAAGATATAAGGAATGGAAAGGAACAAGGCTGTGATGACTACTTGACTAAACCATTTGACCCAGATGATTTGCTGTCTGTCGTTAAGGGAAAGCTAAACTTGTCTAAGCAGCGAAGTTCTCTTAATCAGACGGCGCTAGATGAGTTTAGGCGGCGCATTATCAATACGCTCTCGCATGAATTTCGCACACCGCTAGTAGCTATCAATACTGGTTCTGAGTTGCTGCTAGATAGTGGCAATGCACTAGACGACGTAAAGACAAGACGCCTTATCGAGTCTATCAGCAGAGGTGGTCAACGTCTCCAGCGCCTAGTTAATGACTTTATGACGTTACAACAGGTAGATAGCGGTAGCGCGGCCAGTGCTCAAAAGTCCCTTGCAAAGAATCATTATCTTTTAGACATTGCAAGGGATGCCGTAGATTCGTTTCAAGAGTCGCAAGAACGCGCTGCTTCAGTAATAGAGATGGATGAAAGGTGCGATGCTGAGAATACTTCCGTTCTTGTTTATGCAATCCAAATATATGATGTCATAGAGCGTTTGCTGAGCAACGCTGTTAAATTTGGTGCAAATAGTGGTCCCATAACGGTAAGCGTACTTTGTAACGCGAGCACTGCGTCAGTGGTAGTTCGGGATCGCGGGCCGGGAATGTCCAATCGCGTAATCGAGCAAGCTTGTAGTGGTTTTTCGCAAATCGATAGAGATACGTTTGAACAGCAAGGTTGTGGGCTAGGGTTAACCATCGCGCGATATTTTACAGCGATTAATAACGGCGAGATTTTGTTTAGCACTCCTGAAGGCGGGGGTCTTGAAGTGGAAGTAAAATTTCCACGTGTTCGCACTGCCGAGTCCCAATAATAACGGCGATTGATTATTAGTAGTCTACTCATGCGCATCTTTTCTTGGATTATTGCAACGTTCTCACTTCTGTTAATTGCGAGCGCGTTCTATCTCGGCATATTGGCGACTACAGGCTGGCATTATGCGAGGCTACAAGAAAGATTTCTCCAAGGGTTGGAAAAAGGCACATCGCTGGAAGAGATATGTGCTAAACCAGAGTTTGCAATCTTGCTAGCAGACAAGATAGATAAGGTAAAGGGATTGGCAACTATTAGTAGGCTAGCGAAAGATGAAAAATTCGTTCGCGCAATTAGCTGGGTAACTACAAAAAAATCTATAGAACCTGGATTTAAGCAAGAGCTTCTAACGAAACTCGAAAAAATAGTTGCCTTGCAAGAGGACATCAAGTCAGTCAATGCCGTTGATGACGACTATGAAGCTAAGCTAAAACAGAAAACGGAAGATTACCTGCGAGCACATAAGGAGTTTTATGAATTATTGACTATTGGAGTCAATCGCATGGTAACCCCATCGCTTAACGCAAATGTGATTTCTATTTACAATAAATTGCGACAGTCTTGTAAAACTAATCAATACTGTCCAAAATTTCCGCCTTTAATTGCAACTTCAATGTAGTTTATCCCGGAATACATTTAACGTAGCTAGTTTTTACCACCGTATGAATTCCGCCTCTTATTTTAAAATCTCCTTCAACTATCATTGATTTTGGCGAGATTTTGGCAACCAGATCGTCGAGAATCTGATTGGTTACAGCCTCGTGGAACGCTCCTTCCTGACGGAATGACCAGAGATATAGCTTTAATGATTTTAGCTCCACGCATAGCTTAGCAGGCACGTAGCTAATGTTTATCGTCGCAAAGTCCGGCTGCCCAGTCATTGGGCAAAGGCAAGTAAATTCGTCGCAAGAAAAGCGAATTTCATAGTCGCGCCCAGGTCTCGGATTGTCAAATGTCAATATTTCCTTAGAAGGTGTCGACGGCATAACTAGCTCTTACCGCTCAATGTCTTTAAAAAAGAAGCTAGTAAGCTCTCGCCTTTGCTCGCTTCGGTTTTCTCGTTCTTGCTCGCTTCGACTAGCTGCTCTAACTCGCCGGCATCTAACCATATTCCGCCCGTATCTTGGCAACGGTCTATAACGACGCCGTGAATCACAACCTGTTCCATAGGCTTGCCAGTTATAGGGCTTAGGCGGCTTTGCTGCTGCTTGTTGGAGAGCCTATTTAGAGCTTCTTTGTTTTTTTTCTCGAAATAAGAATCCTCCTTCGCCCGCTTCATGTCATCCCAAGCATTTGTCATGCCCTTTTACCTCCAGATTTGTTAGTTATAGTCCTAATTGAGTGTCAAAAAATACGCCTGGGTATGTTATCACGTAATGACTGGTCTGCAAATTTGCGATGTACTTTTTTCCTAACAAGCCTTTGCTAGAGGCTTCGCTAGTTGCTAATATCGCGAGTGGCTAGGAAACTTCTAACTAGGGAATCACATTGCTATGAAATTAAAAGTTGGTAGAAAAATTATTATTGGCGGAATTTGCTTAGTGTTTATATGTGCTTTTATGGCTTGTTCGTCAAGCAAGAAAGGAGCGGGGCTGGGGTTAGGGGAGGATGGAGAATTTTCCGATAGTGATTTGTCGCTTTCTCAAAGGCGATGGGGTGATGGCAATATTCCACTTGCCTCTAGCAAGACCGAGGGGCTTTTTCAGGACATATTCTTTAACTACGACTCAGCTATGGTCGAAGAGTTACACCACGATCTTATTAAGGAAAATGCTAAGGCATTGGCGGCTGATTCGACTTTAAGAGTTGAGGTCGAGGGACATTGCGACAAGCGAGGCACTAATGAGTACAATTTGGCTTTGGGCGGTGAACGAGCGCGCAATATTGCGGAATTGCTGGTTAGTTACGGGGCGAGTTCCAAACAGGTAAGCACGATAAGTTATGGCGAGGAGGTTCCCGTTGACTCGGCTGATCAGGAGGATGCTTACGCCAAGAATAGGCGTGTTCATTTTGCAGTGATTAAGGACGGTGTGTAGATCGTTTTGAGAGGGCGTTTGAAGGCGGCAGTTTGAGAGCGCCATATTTAGTAATTATTTAATAAAATGAGTACTGTAAATCCGCATGCTCGATCGAAAGAATTCGATCGAGCGTTTGAGACTATTGCTCGCATTAAGTATGCAATAGGTGAAACTGTCGTAGGGCAGGACGAGCTACGCAGCCGTCTAATTGGAGCATTGATAACAGATGGCCATATATTGCTAGAAGGCGTTCCTGGCCTTGCAAAAACACTTTCCATCAAAGCTTTAGCTGAGGCCATAGATGCGCGGTTTCAGCGAATTCAGTTTACGCCGGATTTGTTGCCGGCTGATTTAATCGGAACAGAAGTGTTTAAGCCCCAAGATGGCACTTTTGAGGTTCGCAAGGGGCCGGTGTTTGCAAACTTAATTTTAGCAGACGAAATTAATCGCGCGCCGGCAAAGGTGCAATCTGCTCTGCTAGAGACGATGCAGGAAAAACAGGTTACCATAGGGGAAAAAACGCTTAGAGTGCCAACGCCGTTTTTTGTCATGGCTACTCAAAACCCGATTGAGCAGGAGGGCACTTATCCACTACCAGAAGCACAGATCGATCGCTTTATTATGAAAGTTCGCGTGGATTATCCAAGCCCAGAGATTGAGCGCCAAATGCTCGATTTGGTAACGCAGGAAAGTTTTCAAACAGACGTAAGGCCTCCAGTTGCAACTTTAGAGGATATTCTTCAGATAAAGAAACTTTTACACACCATATATGTCGACCAGAGGATAAGGAATTACATAGTCGATTTAGCATGGGCTACGAGGACACCCGCTAATTACGGTCTTAAGATGGATCGCCTCATAGAGCTAGGCGCATCGCCGCGTGCGTCGATAGCGCTATTCCTCATGGCGCGAGCAGAGGCGCTTTTTAGTGGGATGACTTATGTTACGCCTCAAAACGTAAAGGACGTTGCGATGGATGTCCTTAGGCATCGCGTAATGCCGACATACGAGGCTGAAGCTCAAGGCTTAAACTCGGATGCCCTCGTTTCAATGATCTTAGAGGGAGTTCAAGTACCGTAGCAGAAAGGAAATGGATCTCTTTAAATCTTCTACGCTTAGTCCGGAGACTCTAGCCGAAATTAGAAAGCTGCACTTTCAGACTAGGCGCATTGCTACAGAAGGAGTTTCGGGTCAATATCGCAGCGCCTTTCGCGGACATGGCATCGAATTCGAGGAAGTAAGACCATACCTCCCCGGAGATGATGTTCGGGCAATTGATTGGAAGGTAACGGCGCGCTGTCATGTTCCTCACATCAAGTCGTATCGCGAGGAACGCGAACTCACTGTGATGATTGCAATAGACACTAGTTCTTCAACGCTAACTGGAACGCGTAATCAGCTCAGAGAGGCCTTGATTGCGCGCGTGGGGGCGGTGTTGACGCTAATCGCACTAAACAATAACGATAAGGTGGGTTTGGTGACCTATTCGAGCGATGTCGACACATTTCATCCGCCGAGAAAGGGGCGCGGAGCAGTTTGGCGCGTGCTTAGAGAAGTGATGGCCGATTCTAGCTCCTCAACTGGAATAGTTCGCTCGACCAATTTAAGTGGGTTGTTCGGTTTCTTGAGCAAAGTTTTAAGGCGACAGTCTGTAGTGTTTATACTATCGGATTTTTTTTGCAGTAATTTTGAGCAGTCCCTTGGGGCGCTTTCTAAATCGCATGACGTTACTGCTATAGTGATACGAGATTCAGCCGATAGCGTTTTGCCTATTGCCGGTCTGGTTAACATTGTAGAGCCCGAGACCAATAATGCCGTTCTCGTAGATTGCAGAGATGCAGTTTTTAGGGCTACTTATGAAGAGGAATCTCGCAGAGCTAAGAGAGAACTAGAATCGCTTTTTATGCGTAACCGTATTGGTTTTATTAATTTGCAGACTGATGAGCCATTTATCCCAAAGCTGCAAAGTTACTTTAGCTCAAAAAAAACTCGTCATAGTGGACGCCTTGGCTAAGGTTAAATAGTATGATTTTTTCGGTCTACGGAATTCACGACCCTTCTACTGCGTTCAATGACATAAAACCACTTCCGGAATTTTCGCCGTTTGGCCTTGGACTACTTGCAGTTTTTGCTCTTTTGACTTTGTTGATCTTATCCCTCTTATATTGGGTTCTCTTTAAGAGGCGTAAAGGGCCAACGCCTCTACTAGTTGTTAAGAAACCCCATGAGGTGGCGCTAGAGGAACTTCTGAGTTTGCGCCAGCAAAGAAATACGAGCGAACTCGATATTAGGCAGCTAGCCGCGGCACTGTCGCTCACTTTTAGGGGCTATTTGGAGGCAGTGTTTAAATTTTCTGCAACCGAGGCTACTAGCAAAGAAATTATTTCTGTATTGCCACAACGCATTGCTAAGATGTTGCCAATGCTTAAGCAAGAGAGATTGTCAGAGGTGGTGCAGGAGAGCAGTAGTATTTTGAATTTTATCCAGTATCTGTGTTTCGCAGATGACTCGCAGCAAAAATATTTTTTGGAAGGAAGAGAAGTCGAAGATGTTCTGACGAAAACCGAGAGGTTAATTCGCTCCTTAAATCAGGATTTTGAGAGTGAAGAAGAGCGCAGGTCTTCTTCTGCGAATAGTAAGGCGCATGATGTACAGGGGGATGCTGGATATGCGGTTTGAGTCACCATGGGCTTTTTTACTTTTGCTGTTTATTCCATTTTTTCTGGACGGTGCTATACGTAGTCGGTTCAGAAAGCCGAAAGATGGTGCAGGTGCTATTAGATTTTCGTCTCCCGTAGACATTTTTGCTATTCCTAGATCGCGGCGCACTGTGTGCAGAGCAAAGGTGTTGTCGGCACTTAAGCTGTTAAGTTTCGTCATGTTTACTATTGCTCTGGCGCGCCCGCAGTCTGGAAATCAGTTTAGTGAAATTGAGGCTAGCGGACGCGATATAATATTAGCTCTAGACGTGTCGGGTAGTATGCAGGCTCTAGACTTTTTTTTACAAGACGAGAGGGTAGATAGGCTAACGGCTTTAAAGTTTGTCGTTAAAGAGTTCATAAAGGCAAGAGTAGCAGATAGAATAGGACTAGTTGTTTTTGGGGATCAGGCTTTTACTCAATGCCCTCTCACTCTCGATCACGATATCCTTAACGCTTTTGTCGATAGCATGGAAATAGGAATGGCCGGTCAAGGGACCGCGATTGGGAGTGCGCTTGCGATTGCTCTAAAGCAAATTAAGGAAATTGAATCAAATTCGAGGACAGTCGTGCTCGTTACTGATGGCAAGAATAATTCTGGTGCCATCAGTCCACTAGAAGCAGCTAAGATTGCGAAGGAACTAAACACTAAAGTTCACGCAATTGGTATAGGGGATTCTGGGTATGCGCCGTTTCCGGTGCGTGGCATTTTTGGAGGCACTACTTTGGTAGACCGCAAGATGGAGTACGACGAAGAAACTCTTAAGAAAATTGCTAGCACGACGGAGGGAGAATATTTTAATGCTAAAAATACCGAAGAGCTAAAGAGGGTATATGCAGAAATTGACAAACTGGAAGTGCGCGACGAAAAGACCTTTGAGTATGTGGATTATCGAGAGCGCTTCTTTCCCTTTATCGTGATTGGCCTTTTGTCGTTTATGACACACTTGTTCTTATCTGCTACTGTGTTTTTAAAAATTCCATAACAACTTAAAAGTTATATGCAATTTGCAAATGCGCACCTGTCATGGCTTTTTCTCGCTGGAATTATCAGTGGAGCGTTTTGCTGGTGGCAGCGCGTAAATAGCAGGAGGCAGCTTGAAAATTTTGTCGACATATCTCTATGGGATGCGGTTATTCCCGATTTTAATCGCCATGGCCGCAAACGCCTATTGGAGAGCGCATTTGCCGTTATGGTTGTGTTAGCGGCTATTTTTTCACTGTTGAGACCGCAATGGGGATTTGTTTGGCAAAAGGGCCACAAGAGAGGTGTTGATATAGTCTTAGCTGTCGATGTGTCGCATAGCATGTTAGCCGAAGACATTTCGCCTACGCGACTCGAGCGAGTGAGGCGGGAAATTCTCGATCTTCTATCTCATCTCCAGGGCGATCGCGTTGCTTTAGTCACGTTTGCAGGAACTGCGTTTCTACAAACTCCGTTTACGGTTGACTATGGCACTTTTAGAAGTTTTGTGGATTCCCTTTCGCCGGATTTGATACCGCTACAGGGAAGTAATTTAGAAGGTGCTTTGCGAAAGTCCATGCAGGCAATTAAGCAAAAGAACTCTAAAGTGTCTTCGGCGCGAGAACACGCGATAATTCTCTTTACAGATGGCGAGTCGTTTTCTGGTGATTTGAGTGCAGTCCGAGCTGAGGCGACAGCAAGTAACACCAAGATATTTATTATAGGAGTTGGAACTGAAACTGGTTCACCCATAAAGCTTTCCGATGGGCGTTATAAGAAAAACAACTTGGGAGAAACGGTGATATCGAGGCTTAATGAGGAACCCTTAAAACAGCTAGCCGCCGAAACTGGTGGTATTTATGTTAAGTCCATTACCTCCGATGGGGATACAGAGATAATTTACGATTCCGGAATAAAGCAGACCTTGAGCTCGAGTACGGTTGAGGGTTCGCGTAAGAAACAATGGAACGAATATTTTCAGCTCCCTCTTTCTATAGCTATACTGTTTTTGCTATTGCCGTGCTTAGCTGAGTTGTTACATCCGGCAACTGGTTTGCTGAAGGCATTTAAGTTTCGTTTGTTGAAAAAAGCATCTCGGAATGGTTAAGCAAACACAGATAGGACTATTGTGCTGTTTGGCTTTGGCGTTTGCGGCTGATGCGCAAGCGCAATTTGAAGAGTTTTTGGGAAGAGCTGCAAGCGATAGTTATAAGGTTGGTGATTTTGAGTTGGCGCTAAAAAAATTTGGCGAAGGTGCTAGAGAGAACCCAGAGGATTATCGCTTTTTTGTTGGCGAAGGAGCCAGCAATTATAGATTGGGGCGTTTTGAAGAGGCGCAGGCGAGCTTTTTTAAGGCGGTAGAGGCCGCGAATGACTCTTCGTCGAAGGGATTTGCTATTTACAATGCTGGCAATTCGCTTGTCCAGCTTGGACAATTTGAGGATGCAATTAAGACTTACGAGGAGGCTCTAAAGTTAATTCCAGACGACAAGGAAACAAAGGAAAATCTCGCCTATGTTAAGAGACTTTTAGAAGAAAAGAAAAAGCAGGAGCAACAAGAGAAAAAGGAGCAAAGTTCTAAGAATCAGTCTAAAGAAGAAAAATCTGAATCTCAAGATTCAGAGGATAAGGGCGATAAGGGGAGTTCTGGCGACGAGCTAAAAGAAGAGCAAGAAAAACAGTTTACTGAGCAACAGGAGGAGCAGGAAAAACAGCAGCCGGAGACTAGGCCGCAACAGGATTCGCAAGGCGAGCAGGAGGAGCAACAACAACAGTCGCCGCAGCAGGGGGGAGAGGAAGAGCAGGAGGAGCTTTTAAAGCAAGAAGATGCGCGTGGGGAAGCAGAGGAGAAAACTGCTAAACAGGAGGCTCAGGAGAGTGAGTCCAAGAACGAGGCGGGAGAGGATAGTAATGCTTCGGAACGAGGTGATGGTGAAGCCGATATGGCTGATGGCGCAGAGGAGGAAGATTCGAGTGGCGAGTACGGCAATCAACTAGAGTTTTTGCTTGGGAATGTGGAGGAAAGTCGCGAAGCGCATTTGGAGCACCTAAAGCGCAAAGCCTTGCGTGAACTAAATGCGAGTCAGGAAGACTTACCGGAAAATGATTGGTAGAGGAAAATGGTTTGAATCTTTAGTATGAGAGAATTTGATTAGAATAATGCTGTCACCTAGGAACTGTGTTCGATTATTTATCGCCTTGTCTATTTGGGCATTAGTTGTCTCTACTGCATGTACTGTGGCATTGGCTTCGGCGCCAGAGGTGAAATTATCTCTTCAGCCAAGATCCGGAAGCCTAGAGGATGAGTTTGTGTTAAAAGTCGCGGTTAGCGATACCAGCGATTCGCTAGAAGGGCCAAGTTTTGAAGCTAGTGAAAAGTTTGAGTTTGAAGCACTCGGAACCGCCATTAAGCAATATTTTATTAATGGGCATTCCGAATCGAATAAGACATTTTCTTTTCGCATAATTCTAAGTCCATCGCTGGCTCCTGGCACTTATCAGCTTCCGGATGGGTATTTTATTAATGGAACGCAGAGAATAAGTTTCAAGCTTCCTTCTCTGACTATTCTGCCTACGAGCGAAGCTATTGCCGAAAATACCAAGGGTAGTGAGCTAAGCCATAAGGTTAGCAAGGAGTCACCATTCGTCGGCGAGCAAATATTGTATGAAACTAGGTTCAGGTCGCAGGCAAAAATATTTGGTGCGGAACTTACGCCCATCGAACTTACTGGCTTTTGGCGCGAATCTTTTGGCGAAGCTGGAAGTAAGTCATACACGGATAGTAATGCTAGTTTCCAAGTTCTTACCTTGCGCGAATCTTTGTTCCCAACAACCGCGGGAACACTAGGTATTCCCGCCAGGAGGTTAACAGCATCATTGCAAGTTCCTTCTAGTTATTTCGACAAGAGATACTTTGAGCCCTTTGCTCAGAGGTTGCCTAGTATATTTGATATGAATGTCTTTAGTGATGCTGTAAGGAAAAATTTTGTCGCACCTGCTATTTCGCTGAGCGCAAAACCCTTGCCACCTCCACCTGTCTCAGGGCTCTCCTATACCCCAGTGGGAAAAGTTAAACTAGCATCTTCTGTGGATAAGGTGCTTATACGAAGCAACCAAAGTGCCACTATGACTGTTGAGTTATATGGCGACGCCAATTTGCGGCCATACGAGATTCCAGAATCCAGGGATGATAACTTTAAGGTTTATGCCGACAAGCCGGAAATTGAGGCGTTCTTAGAAAATGACAGAGTTTTTTTCAAAAAGAAATTTACTTTTGCTCTCATCCCTCAAAAAATCGGTGAGCTCACGGTTCCGAGGTTTGACATAGTAGTTTTCGATCCAGAAAGTGCTTCTTATGAGATCCTAAAAACTCCTAGCCGTTCAGTCGTAGTCGATGCGGTTTCAAGTGACGAACATATTGACGCTAAGTCGTCTACAAGCGGTGCTGGAGTTGTGGATGCTCGGCAAGAAAAACAAGCGGTAAAAGTTCTAGGCGAAGATCTATTGCCGCAGCGCGTCTCGGATGAATTGTATAGAGAAACTAAGCCAATCGAAAATCGCTTTATTGTCATAGTTTTTGTTGTTGTGCCGATACTGGCTTTTTCAGTCTGCGTATTTGCTGAGCATTGGCTAAGAGTTTCGGCCGATCCTAACGCGGCTCTGAGAAGGAGAGCGCAAAGTATAGCTATGCAGGACATTGAGGCTCTTAAGGATACGCGCGGAGATAAAATCAGCGATGAGCTTTCGCAAATAGCAAGAACGTATTTAGCCAATAAGTTTTCTTGTAAATGTGCAAGCATGACTCCCTCTGAGATAGAACGGTTGATTTCTGTTAAACTTAGCGATCACAAGTTAGCTACTAATGTAGCGCAGTATCTAGCAAAGCTAGAAAGATTGAGATTTAGCAATGCGTTAGGTGCGGACGAAAGTGGTAGTGATATAGTGGGAGAGGCAAGGGTGCTGATTAATGAATTGGATAAACATATTTAATAGAGCTCTGTTCGTTTGGTGTTTTGGTATGTTGGTTTTCGGCACGGCCTGCTGTGCTCTAGCTCAAGTGCAAGCCGATTTTGTCGAAGTGATTAAGGCGGGGAATGACAGCTACGAGAAGCAGGATTACGTTAAGGCTAAAGAAAGTTACGAGAGTGTTCTTGTTACGGGATTTGACAATCCTCATTTGCGGTATAATCTCGGCAACGCATATTACAGGCTGGGCGAATATGGGAAAAGTATTGCAAACTACCGGCGAGCATTTGCAGAAATCCCTCGAGATCCAGATCTGAGCGCAAATTTGTCCTTGGCTAGAAAGAAGGCAATTGACAAGCTAGATTATTCCGAAGATTCATGGTTTTCAGTTTTTGCCAATGTTTTGCTTCTGGGAACAAAGGTGAGCGATAGAGAGCTACGCGTAGGATTCTTAATGTCTTATGCGTGTTTTTGGATAATCGGTGTGATTTGCTATTTTAAACGCACTGCTCTTTTGGCAACGTCCTTAGCCCTAAGTCTTTTTGTTACAGTTGTTTGTGCAGTAGGTACGTTTGCGAGCAGGCAGGGAATAGACGGTTTGCGAAGGTTTTCTATAGAGAGCGCGCAGGCTGGAGTAATAGTGACAAAAGAGGCCAAGGTGTATTCGGGTAACTCTGATTCGTTTCAGGTCGTTTTTGTGCTGCACGATGGTGCTGAAGTAGATGTTGCCGAGCAGAGAGGCGAATGGCTAGAGATAGTCCTTCCGGCAGAACGTAGTGGCTGGGTAAAACGACAGCAAATCGAACTACTTTGATTGGATCTACAAGATGCCTTCTGCTAATAACTTGTATTTATTGTTTTTCCCTACTTAAATAAGGAATCTAGTACCTTAGCGGCTCCTCCAGCACCTGGAATTAGTTTTTCAATTTGCCTCTGTGCCGCTTCTTTAGCGGTATTTTTGGCTGCTCGCTTAAACAACTCTGTAGTGTCTGGCACAACCAGGGTTGACTCATTTTGACGTGTTATTACTACAGGGATTACGATGTTATCTCCCTCATCTAAGAGCAAGGCAAGTTTTGGCTGCGACAGCACCATGCTCTTTGCAAGCAGGGGTGTAAGTTTTAACTGCGTTTTTAGCTTTAGTGAGCCGTTAAAATTAATATCGCCGTGACCGCTAATAATATAGAGTGGATGCTCCAAAAGCATCGTGCTAAGTGACATAATCTCGTCGCGAATAGAAATGTCGCTTATTAGTTTAGTAAATGCCGTATCGCTACTTTGGAAAATACCTCGATGCTTTTCTGGTATATAGGCACTAAGGGCCTCGCCAAGCCCAGGAATTTGATTAATTTTTGCCAAAGCCTGTCCTGCTATGTTTACACCCTCTATTGCGCCATTAGATACGGCGAAACGAGTCGAGCTAGCAAGAGTTGGCATTAGCCTCTGTGCTTCTGCCTTAGCGTTAATGGTTAAGTGATCCATGGTCCCACTCAGTGATATTTTACTCGTTGGCATTAAAGCATTCGAGAGCAAGGAAGAATCCAGATTTAAACCCTTTAACGCTACTTCGAAGTCCTGCTGAGGATTTTGCTTTAGATATCCCTGAAGTTCAATATTCCCGCTAAAGGCATCCAAGGAACTTGGCTTTAGAAATATTGTCTCTGGTTTTAGCATTACCGCCACTTTAATGTTTTTGCCTTCAATTCCAGCAAGTTGTGCGTTCCCGGCTAAAATGCTAACGTTGCCGCTTTGATTTTCGGTTCCGTAAGTTGCAGTTATCTTCATATCTTCAATCGACGATGTTTGGAGCGCTTTAGACGTAGGCGCAAATGGACTAACAAGTGGCCACACATTTAACTTATTAGTGCTAATCACTGCTGCGATGAGCGGGTTTGTAAGCGATGAGACTTTAAAACCAAGGTCGATGTTCTGTTCGGCTATAGCCAAGGATATTTTTTTTGACGATATTGTGTCCTGAGCTAGCGCAATCTGACCATTTATTTTGTTAACCGTTAATGCCGGTGAATTGCTTCCCTCCTTTGAGGGCGCACTAACTTTTGCTCCAACGTCTTGTAGTTCTATTTGGCCAGTCATTTTAGGCTTGTTGGCCTCAGCGCCAGATCGTGCCATTGATACGTAAATGTTGCTTTTTAGTTTGCCTTCCAGTCCAAATGGTTGAAGCATTGGAAGTATAGTTGACAAGTCTGCTAGTGACATGTCTTGGGAGCTTAGATTTAAGGAAATGCTATCCTTACCTATGTTAAAAGGAGCATTTAAAGATAAATTTCCAAGCGCAAGTGTTGCGGTTTTTGCGGAGATGTCACCGAGGAGCGAAGCGGTAGCGGATAGGTTGATCTTAAGAGTAGTGCCGGCTTTTTTGTCTAATATGTTTTCAAAAACGATACTTGAACTTGAAGCATCGAGATTAGCAGAGATATTGGCATCGGAACCCTTCTCCATTGAAATATTCGTAGACAAAGAAAATGTTTCTCCAAGTTCTGCTTTTTCGAGTTTGATGTCATAGGTCTCGAGTGTAGTGTTTAATTTTTTTAGAGATATGTCATTAAGATCGAGACTTAAGTTCGATGGGAAGCCCTCTAAGGGGTTTCCAAGGATTCCGTTTAATTGGATGCTTTTCGCGTTGTCGCTAAATGCCTTAGCTGATAGTTCAATGCGAGCTTTGCCGGCAAGGTCTATCTCATCTAGTCGTGTATTGATGTCAGAGATAGTTAGCTTTGCAGTCGGCGTTACAGTCTCGTCTATCCAGTTTAGCGAGGTATTTACTACTTGAACCGCATCAATGTTTATGGAAATAGGCGTACCTCCAGCCTCAGTCGAGGAATTGTTTTCATTTTTATTGGTTCGTGCTGCCTGAGCGAGTGGTATTCCGGCAATAGTAAGTGTTCCGTCTGCTTTTCTCCTGATAGACACATTGGCGTTTTCTACGCCTATCTCTGAAACTGACAAACGCCCTCGCATTATGTCTAGCGGGCTACTTGAAAGCAGCAAAGCCTTTACCGAAGAGGTCTCGCCCTCATTATCCGGCGAACTTTTTATAGAAAGATCGTTAAGGCGTATGGCGATACGAGGAAAGAATTTTAGGTCAATCTCTCCGAAACTTAGCGGTGCGTTAATAGCCTGCGACAGCATAGTTTCGAGTTGTGGCCTAAAAGTCTTTGCGATTGAATTGGCGTTCCAGACCACAACGGCCGCCATTAGTAAACCAATAAAGAGAAAACCAAGGAGTATTTTTAGTGTCAATTTCATGTTAAAAAGTCAGCTTTTTTCGTTCGTCTATAAGCCAAGCGTTAGTCCAAATTTGTTCCCAAAGCTTCAGGCAAAAAGCTCGATTTGGCAAGTGATTCAGAGAGATTCCTTTTTTTGGTATTTTGGTGTAAATTTGTGCCTTATTCGAGCTTGTTTGGCGGCACGTTTGCGTCGTAAGTAGTTGATATTATTGAGACTTATTCGTTCTGGAATATAGTGGTGCATAGTTGTCAAAATTGTGTACTCTAATTTCGATAAGTAATAACAACTTGACTTCTTATTTCTTAGTTTTTTAGGAATGTTTTAGGTGATAAGAGCAGCGGTAATTGGCGTTGGTTATTTAGGGCAATTCCATGCGGAGAAGTTTGCTAAGTCAAAGCGCGCGGAATTATCAGTTGTGGTGGATGTATCTGACGAAAAGAGACGACAAGTTGCTTCGCGGTTTAGGACATGTGGCTTATCAGACTACAGAGAGCTGCCGAGTCTAGGGGTGAGTTGTGCGAGTATTGCAAGTGATACTTCTACTCATTTTGAGATAGCAAAGTTATTGTTGGAAAGCGGCATCGATGTGTTGATTGAAAAACCCATGACCACCACCAAAGACGAGGCGCGGCTTTTGATTGAGATTGCCGAGAGGAATGGCAGAATTCTTCAGGTTGGGCATCTCGAGCGTTTTAACCCAGCTTTTGTGGAAATGAAAAAACTTTTAACTCAGCCGTGGTTTTTTGAAGTTCGGCGCATAGCTAAGTTTAAAGGGCGTGGGCACGATGTCGATGTAGTTTTGGATTTGATGATCCACGATATTGACATAGTATCTCATCTCGTTGGTCGACCGTTAAAGCGCGTAGATGCTGTCGGCGTCCCTGTGCTTACAAATTCAGTGGATATTGCCAATGCGCGGCTGTTGTTCGAGGGCGGAGCGGTTGCAAATGTTTCTGCTAGTCGAGCCGCCTTTAATTCTGAGCGCACTATTAGGATATTTCAGCCAAATGTATATATATCGCTTGATTTTGAAAAAAAGCGACTGAAGACCTATACCAAAAAGCCAAACTCCACCGGGGCTGGACTGGCTGATATTTCGGTAGTGGAGAAGAAGATTACGCCCAGGGATGCACTGGAGGATGAGATTGAGTCGTTTATAAGTGCGGTTATTAACAGGACAGAGCCTGTGGTTAGTGGTCGCGATGGTCTAAGGGCTTTAGAACTCGTCGAGCGAATACATGGAGCTTTTGAAGTTAGCATGAGCGAGATGAAGGAACACATTTTACATTCGCATGGTGCTAGTGAATTAGGAGTGGATGAAAATGTCTTCTCTCGATAAAAAATGCATAATGATAGTCGCCGGAGAAACATCAGGTGATGAACATGCTGCTGCGCTTGTGAAGAAACTACAATTTTACTTTCCCGAAATATATGTTTATGGAATGGCTGGTTCTAATGCCCGCCGCGCGGGAATGGATACCATTGTCGATTCGGAGAAATCAGCAGGTGTGATGGGATTGGTGGAGTTATGGGGTGGTTTAACGTCGTTGTTTAGAGCCTTTAAAACGCTAGTTGCCAGTATAAAAACTCATCGGCCTCAGGTGGCGATTTTATTGGATTTCCCTGATTTTAACTTGCGCTTGGCGCGAGTCCTAAAGCGTAGAGGGGTTAAAGTATTATATTTTATCAGCCCGCAGATCTGGGCCTGGCGAAAGGGGCGAATCAAGATAATAAAAAAATACGTCGACAAAGTCGCCGCAATTTTTCCATTTGAAGAAGAGTTTTATGCTGGGCATGGCGTCGATGTAAGTTATGTTGGACATCCTTTTTTGGATTTGCCAGCAGACAAGGTCGATAGAGCTGTTTTTGCGTCGGCTGTTGGTTTAGATCCTGAACTTCCAATTGTGGCTCTATTGCCAGGAAGTCGAAAGAGTGAAGTTGAGAGACTGTTGGTGCCTATGGTTGAGGCGTTCTCAAAACTTCGCGTCATCAGACCTGGCATTCAGGCTGTGATTCCGGTTGCACCTGGATTAAGTGCATCTGGTTTAAAGGAGATAGCTGGCGTAAGAGAGGGTCTGCGCTATCTGCGTGGTCATGCCCAGGAATGTCTAAAAGCTGCTGATTTGGCGGTAGTCGCATCTGGAACGGCAACTGTTCAGGCTGCGATATGCGGAGTTCCATTAATAATAGTTTACAAGTTATCTAATTTTACTTGCTTGGTTGCGAAGTTGTTAGTGCGCGGGATAGAGCATTTTGGCATGCCTAACGTAATTGCTGGTAGAAAGATAGTAGAGGAATTGCTGCAGGAGGAAGTAACGCCGCAGAGAATATTGCTCGAGATGGAGCGCTTACTGGGAGATGCTGGTCGCAGAGAAAAAATGCAAGCCGATCTGGTTCAGGTTAAGGAAGCGCTAGCTAGTCGCTATGGAAGTGCGGATACTGCGCGTGGACGCGTAGCCTGCATGGCGCTAGAGATGATGGGGGTGTGCCCTGTGCCTGAAACAAGTCGCAGCGAAATAATGCTGTGTAACTATTGATGGCTGGAAGTGTTTTATAAGGGAGAAAAAGGACGTAGTGTTTAACAAGAGGGTTAAAATGTTTTCTCCTGTCCTTAGGCGGCTCATAAAGTATCTCTTGCCATATAAGAAGCGGTTTTTGCTTGCGCTACTTGCAATGGCTTTATATGGGGCGACGGATGGTGCGATTCCTTTTCTAATCAAGACAATACTCGATGACATTTTTGCATCACAGAAGCAAGGATTGTTGATGTCTTTGGCGTTAGTGTTGGTGGCTTTTTCGGTAGCTAGGGGTGTTTTTGGATTTTTGCAGCAATATCTGGCGACTGCTGTAGGTTTAGATATAATCAAGGATTTGCGCAGCGATATTAATTCACATTTGCTGAAACTGTCGCCAAGTTTTTTTTCTAAACACACTACTGGTTCACTAATTTCACGGGTTACTAATGACGCTTTGTTAGCTCGTATGGCTCTGACTGATGCTGGTGCTTCGCTTTTAAGAGATAGCGTTAGGATATTAGTGCTTCTTTGTGCGTCTATATATCTCGATCCCATTCTTGCCGCAGTCACTCTTATAGGTTTCCCACTAGCTATTTTTCCAGTGATTCGTCTAGGCAAGAAGGTGCGAAGGTTTAGCAAGACTGGTCAAAATGAGTTTGGTGGTCTTACTGGGCTACTGCAAGAATTAATAGTTGGGCATAAGGTGGTGCAGTCATTTGGTATGCAGTCTTATGAGGAAGCGCGCTTTGGGACTGAGAACGAAAAGCTCACAAAGACGCTTAAGGCAGCTGAGAAATACGCAGCTCTTTCACAGCCCATTAATGAAACGGTAGCTAGTTTTGCGATTGCCGGGGTCATTTTATATGGTGGTTTTAGCGTAATTTCTGGGGTGAGAACCCAAGGTGATTTTATTGCATTTATTACGTCTATGTTCTTGTTGTATGAGCCGGTAAAAAAACTAAGCCGTGTCAATAATATGTTGCAGGCTGGAATTGCAGCAGCTGAGCGCATTTTTGAAATTTTAGACATAGAGCCAGAAATAAAGGACGGCCCTGAGGCAGAGGAGTTGGCTAGAGGTGCTGTTCTTAGGGTGGATTATGAGAATGTTTATTTTAGCTATGGAGTTAGCAGCGGTAGCGATGGAGTTCAGCGCAATTGGGTGTTAAGGGGCGTGAATTTTGTAGTCGAGGCTGGGGAGACTCTTGCGTTAGTAGGTATGTCTGGCGGTGGAAAGACGACGCTAGTTAATTTGTTGTCGCGTTATTATGACCCAACTAGGGGTTCTATCAAAATAGCGGGCGTGGATATTCGCAAGTTAAAACTCGCTTCGCTCCGCAAGATGGTTTCGGTGGTGGATCAGCATACTTTTCTTTTTAACGACACAGTATTTAACAACATAGCTTATGGTTGTTTGGGCGCCGATGTCGACAGAGTTTACGCCGCTGCAAGGGACGCAAATGCTCATGAGTTCATTGCAAAGCTGCCAAAGGGATACGATACGATAATTGGCGAGCAGGGCATGATGCTTTCTGGTGGGCAGCGCCAGCGAGTTGCGATAGCGAGGGCGTTGTTGAAAGATGCGCCAATACTCATTCTGGATGAGGCTACTGCGGCATTGGACAGTGAATCTGAACAATTAGTGCAATCGGCTATTGAGCGTTTAATGGAGGGGCGGACTGTTTTAGTGATAGCGCATCGCCTGTCTACTATTCGTCAAGCGGATAAGGTCGCCGTAATTGCCGATGGCGAGTTAGTCGAATTTGGCTGTCACAAAGATTTAATAGCCGCGAAAGGGAGATATGCTAAGCTTTATGACATGCAGTTTAGGAATATCGAGTTTAGCGGAAATAATAATATCACTTAAAGAAGTAACCGGCTACTTTCCACGAGCCGTCTTTTTCTAGCATGGCAGTTACGCGTTCCATGGTTTGTTTCTTGTTTTCAAAGCTGCTTTCGTAATCGATAAGCACGTACTGACCATCAGGAGCCGCTGGTAGTTCGGTAGTAAGTTTCTGGCTAACAATTTTTCTTGAAATCGTTTTACCTAGAGGTTTTCGGTAAGATTTAAGAGTTTGCACCCAAGCCTCTTTTTTTACTGTATTCTTAAAGTGAGTGGCTGCTGAGTTCCAACTTTCTCCGTACTCGCCACTATCAACCTGTGCTAGCCATACCGAGGAAGCCAAGCCCGCTTTTGCCGTATTCCCCTGAGCGGCAGTAGAAGAGGCAATTACAAAGATACTAAGAAATAATGCGATGGCAGTTAAGTAAATCTTATTTGGTTTCATGGTATTCTGTATTCTCGCTGCGTAGTCGATGCTTTAATAACTAAGCCTTATCACACAACGGGGTTATAGGAAAACAGTTGATTCTCTTGGATCTGTCATGGGAAATACCGCTTTACGAAAGATACATTAGGACACTTTCTGCAAACGGTCTTTACATTTCATCGGCTCCCAAATGTCAAGCAGAAAATCACTGCCCATCCCGTGCTCACTGCACTTTTCGACCACGCCATTTTTGGCATGCCAAAAATGCTTAACCTCGCGTGGCTGGTGGGCGCTTTATTTTTCGCATGCGGATGTTTTTAGGAGTAACCTCTACCCATTCATCGTCATTGATGAACTCGATTGCTTGTTCTAGCGTGAGTGGTTGAATCGGTGGAAGCGTTATTGAGTCGTCTCTTCCCGATGCCCTAACATTTGTAAGTTTCTTGGTCTTGCAAGGATTTACAAATAAGTCGTTATCCCTATTGTGCTCGCCGATAACCATTCCCTCATAAACGCGCTCGCCCGGTCTAACAAAAAGCCTTCCTCTTGGCAGCAAGTGAAAGAGCGCATACGGAATGGCCTCGCCCTGCCTATCAGAGACTAGAGAACCACTTGCCCGCGTTGGAAAATCTCCACGAAATGGCTCATAGCCCGAGAGAATGGAATTCATGATTCCGGTTCCTTTTGTGTCTGTCAAAAATTCGCTGCGATATCCAATTAAACTTCGAGACGGAAGTGTAAATTCCAACCTGACTCGGCCACTGCCATGGTTTACCAAATTTATCATTCTTCCCTTTCGCAGCGAAAGTTTTTCAGTAATGATGCCGGTGTAAACGTCCTCGCAATCGATAAAGAGATGCTCAATTGGCTCTAAGGTCTGCCCGTCCTTTTCTCTAAAAATTATTTTCGGCCTTCCAACACTTAACTCAAAACCTTCTCGTCTCATCGTCTCGATTAGAATGGCCATCTGAAACTCCCCGCGTCCCTTTACGATAAAAGTTTCGCTTGCCTCGCCTTCCTCTACGCGTAGAGCTACGTTATGCAAAGTCTCCTTAAACAGCCGCTCGGCAATTCTAGTGGATTGCACATAGGTTCCTTCCTGTCCCGAAAACGGCGAAGAATTTATGGTAAAAAGCATAGAAATCGTCGGTTCATCTACACTAATTCGCTTTAGCGCGGACGGCGCGGCCTTATTGCAGATGGTATCGCCAATCTCCACATCCTCTGCTCCCGATAGTATGGCAATTTCACCAGCAGTAATTAGGTTTTGCGTTTCAAACTTAAGCCCATGATAAACTTGTGCTGAAGAAAGTTTCATGGGAACGCACTTGTTGCCTTCTTTTATGCACACTAGCGAGTCCCCAGTGCGAATAGCCCCACTGACGACTTTGCCAATTGCAAGCCTTCCTAAATAGTCCGAATAGCCAATATTAGATACTAACATCCTAAACGGCTCATCGCTCTCGTATGATGGAGGTGGAATAGTGGCCAATATTTCGTCAAACAGCGCCGATAGGTCACTAGCGCTGCTATCTAAACTTTTCTTGGCTATGCCCTGACGCGCAATGGCATAGAGAACGGGAAATTCAATTTGTTCCTCCGATGCATCGAGGTCAATAAATAAATCGTATATTTCATTCAACACTTCCTGGCAGCGTGCGTCTTGGCGATCTATTTTGTTAATTACGACGATGATTGGCAGTTTGCATCCCAGTGCCTTTCTTAGCACAAAGCGCGTTTGTGGTAGTGGGCCTTCTGAGGCGTCTACTAGCAATATGGCGCCGTCAACCATTTGCAAAGCTCTCTCGACTTCTCCGCCAAAATCGGCATGCCCAGGTGTGTCAAGTATGTTGATTTTAACCTCCTTCCAATAAACAGCGCAGTTTTTTGCCGCGATGGTAATTCCCCTTTCGCGCTCTAGATCCAAGCTATCCATTATTCGCTTGTTGTCGCCCAGGTTAAAGGTTCCGCTTTGTGCTAATAGCTGGTCTACTAAAGTAGTCTTTCCGTGATCGACATGAGCGATGATAGCGACATTGCGAATGCTGTGGTTTACTTCTCTTTTTTTCATACGTCGTTCGACTTCTCCTCGTCTTCCTTTTCAATCATGCTTGCAGCAATCGTTTTTTTAACAGCACTCTCAACGGATTCCCGCTTTGATAAGGGCAACCCACCAGGGCCAAACATCTTGTCGGCTTCTTCATCGATCATGCGAAATATCTCTTCCTTCTGTTGAGGCGTAATTCTTATTCCCGTAGCTTGAATCTTTTCTGTCTTGCCCTTCTTCTCTGCTCCCTTGACCTTTGCTACATCGCCGATATTGCCCGGCTGAACTCGCTTAGTTGACTCAACGGGAGTGTCCGCAGGACCGATAGGACGTTTTGGGCCGCCAATTTTGTTAACCATTTAATTAACTCCAGCAATTCCTAGACAAGATAGACGCCAATGAGAAAAAAATCATCTTAATGCTTAGAAAGCGCGCAAATGGTGAAATTTCCTTTTTGCGCTTCATCAGTTGAGCTTGAGGTCTTAGTCCAGGGCGAATTTTTAATTTCTTAATGATTTTGCGCGGATCTGAAAGCCGCGAGTGGACGTAATGCAATAACTCCTTATGCTCTCTAATGATTGTGAGTTCATCTATATTCCAGTCTTTTGCCAAGGCGCGCATGGACTGGCCACAGTAATACAAGCCCCATATAATTCCTTGGTGCACTGGATCCAGCTCGGAGATTACTTGAAGCATTTGTTTGTACTCAAAAACCCGTTCTGGATTATCCTGTCCTAGTTCACAAGCCGTGGCAATCATGCCAGCACTTGCCAATAATTGTCGGACCGAAAGCCGCATTGAATCGCCGTCGCCTTCCTCAGTCCCAGATGGTAGGAGACCTTCTCGCAATTCAGGAAATATCTCAAACAATCGCGCAGATATTTCTCGCGCATCTTGATCCGCCTGCGTATTAGCGCCGACGCCTCGCTGCCAACTCTTTGACTTCCTAGCTTCTTCGGTGGCTGCCTCATGAACTCTTTTTCTAGCATACGCGCGGAAAGGTATGCCAAGAGTAGGATCAAAACGCCTAGCGCAAAATATTAATCCCTCATAAGCTCCGCCATCGAGGCCATCCAGTTGCCAATCTAGATTCCAGCTACGCGCCACAGAGCGTGCAATAGATGTAGCCCAACCCATGTTCTCAGCTATTAGTCTATCTATCAGGTCTTGACTGCCCTGTTGAAAATTTTCGTAACTATTATCTTCAGCCATAATGCAAGATGGACACAGAACTTTGTGGTAGCGCAAACTAACGCCCTTTTTAGCCAACTACCAATATTTCGTTGGCCAGAAAGGGCGTTAGTTTATGTTCTCATTCTTAGTTTGGCGAGCATCGAACTCGCCAGCAACTAAGACTGTATCATGGCTAAGCGAGTTTTTCGAGAGGCATTTCTACAGAACTCATGAATTGTCGCGACCTTATGTTACTTCTGCGACTTCTACGACTGCCTTTTTGTCTTACAGTGGCAGCTGCGCGCGTAGCTAGCCCGTTAGATTTTTCGGTTTTACTCTTTGGTCGTATGCTTTCCTTATCCAATAGTGCTGTTAGCCTCTCTAGCGCTCGTTTCTTTACCCTCGATATGTGGCATCTGCTATATCCCAAGGAACGGGCTATGTCTACCAATGCCTCTTCTTTTTCAAATGAGCGCACAATGACCTCTTGTTCCAAGGAATCTAATTGGGCGCAGGCATTTCTGCACAAATTTATATTTTCTTTTCTAATTAGCAAGCATTCTGGCCCTTCGTTATCGTATGAACCAGAGCCAATTTCATCGGGGAGGAAATAGTAATAATTCTTTCCTACGGATAGGCGTTCTGGCGATTCGCCGTTGGCGCCTTCCCCTGATGAAGCAATGAAACTTCCAGAGTTAACAGCGCTAGCAATTGCTCGAACGAGATAACCTCGAAGATGATAGTAAAAGAAAGTCATGAACGAGGCACCATGTTCTAGCGAAAATCTCTTGGCGGTTTCGCAGAGCGTTAGGTCAACTAGGCTGTCGACCTCCTGTGGATTCATTCTTGCGCGCCAGCGCCTTAAGAGACTGCGCGCCAGTTTGCGGCCATTTTCTCTATGTGTAAGAATTAAATCGTTGATATATTCAGTGGAGGGAGCGGAAACCTTGGCGCGCGTCCTCGTAGAAGCTTTTGGTGTGCTCGTCGGTTCAGCAAAAGATTCTTTCGCGCTGTATGCTAAATAGCTCATTATTTTACTCTCCTTAATGAGTCTTAACCTTTAGCTCGCCTTTGTTTTTTGTTTGTTTGAGCACATCTTTCGACATGCCCAAGAAGGCGAGTAACGTAACTTACACTCTCTTATCTGGGCTTAGTCTGGATTTACTTCAGAAAAACATTGCGCTCTATCTTAGCGCTATGGATTGTTAAGGATATCAATTAGTTATGGCGATTGTGGGCAAAGTATTGAGCGGATGCATTTTTTTTGTGTAGGCTAAAGATAAGTACTGGACGAATTACACATTTGCATGTTATGCAGCACTCACTGTTAATTTTTAAATACTGCGATAGTTAATTTGTTGGTACTATTGTGGCAGCGTGAGAGGGAGTGTTATCGTAGATGGGTTTTGGTGAAATAGCATCATTTCTTTGTGTTAGCGTTCTTGTCTTGTCTATAGTGTTCGGCGACTGGAGTTCTTAGAGAGCGCATACTTAGTGACGAGGTACCTTTGCGCTATATTCCTAGTATTGCTGTAGCTTTAATTGCCGTTTTGTTGTTATTTCCTCTTCTCGGCCTTTCGCCTGTATTTCAGGTATCTGAGGCCCGCGAGGGTGTGGTTGTCAATCAAATATTAAATGGCGGCAGCATTCTCTTGCCGCTTAGAAATGGACACATTATTCCTTCCAAACCAATACTGTTCCACTGGTTAAGCGCTGCTTGGGCAGTTATGTCTGGTAATTATGAGGAATTTGGATTGCGTGCGATCTCCTGTATTGCTGCAATTTCCTCTGTGCTCGTGCTGTATAATTTCATTAGCTCTTTATGTGGAGTTAGAAGCGGTTTGGTTGGAGCTCTCATACTGCTTTCTACATATGGATTTGTACATCTAGCGCAGGATGGACGAGTTGACATGTTATTTTGCTTTTTCGCTACTGCCAGCATTTGTGCGTGGCTAGGTGCGTTCTATGGTACGCTCAACTGCGAAAATCCGCAGAATAATAGAATACCCACATCTCGTTACATTCTTGTAGGGATTCTAGCTGGGCTTGCTTTTTTGACCAAGGGGCCCTTGGGTTTGGTTTTGCCTGCTATAGTGATAGCGTCAGTTGCCTTTGTGTATCGTGGATTTAGGGGAGTTTGGGCCCTTCTTAATCCAGGGTGGATATTCGCTATTGTCATTCCATTGCCGTGGTATCTATTTGCGGCATTAAAACAAGATAGCGCGTTTGTGTCGCGGCAAATTTATTTTGAAAACTTTCAGCGGTTTATTGGCGCAGATGGCATCGTCGCAAAGCCGTTTTGGTTTTATGTTCCACATGTGTTCGGCCAAGCAGCTCCTTGGTCATTCGTCTTTGTCGCCTATTTAATGTATCTTCTGGCAAAAAAAATTCGCCAATTCGATTTTTCCGTAAAAACCTTTGCCTGGCGTGAACCGATTTCAGGAGATAATTTTTTACATGGCGTTGGGTTAATTTGGTTTCTTATAGGTGTTGTTTTTTTTAGCGTCGCAGTAGGAAAGCGTAGGGCTTATCTTTTGCCACTATTGCCAGCCATGGCGATGACTTTAACGGTTGTGTTGTGTCGGTTTAAGGAATACCTTGCGGGCCGAAGCGCTAGCGAGGTTTTAAGTAAACCTAGGTTTGCAGCAGGAGTTCTAGTATGGCTGATAGCCCTTCTGTTTGTGGTAGGTGTGTATTCCATCTATGCTAATCCGAGCGCGTTTTCTATTGCAGAAAGTTTTAGCTCGATTAATGGCGATAACAGATTTGATGACTTAATGGCAGCTCTGTCGGTTGTGTTGGAAAGCCATTTAGGGATTATTATCACATATGTCGTTCTCTTTTTAGCTCTATCACTTTTTTTTTGGTTCAGAGGTTTTTTACGTGCAAGGCTAGAGTTTGTGGCCTTGGCTATTTTTGTCTTCCTGCAACTGCTCTTAGTGCTAGTAAACACGGGCATTGCGCTTAAAGGAGTAACGCACACCTATAGAGGGTTTGCAGAAGAGGTAAGGGAAAGAGTATCTCATGAACAGGACATTCGTTTTGTAAAGCACGTAATGGATGAATCCTTCGATGGTTTTTTCTTTTATTTTAGGCGCAATGTCGTAATGCTTAGTCCCGATGAGCCATTGCGAACCCCTGGGTTGTATTTAGCACGTCGTGCTTGGTTTGAAACAAATGTGGCAAACCCTAGCTCAAATAGGCTGCCTTTTCATGTCATTGCCTCTGGTGGTCGTCTGGTAGATCAAGAGACTGAGAAGCTTGTGTTGTTTGAGGTGTATCCACTATCTCCGTCGTAGTGTCCGGTATTTCTTGCGCAGTTCTCATGTCAAAGTCGTCTGCTTTTATGTCGGTAATCTCAAGTTCTGTCTGCGATTTATTGGAGCTGTAGCCGGAAAGAACTTTTTTTGTCGAATAGCGAGAGATGCTAGGAGAATTTAGTTTGCTCACAGAGACCGCAGTGTGTGGCGGGGTGCTGCCAAAAAACGTATTGCCGCGCTCGTCCTTCCACGAGTAAACATCTTCCGCATGTGCAGAATAGGGCAAGCTGTATGCTGATAAAACGGCGATTAATATTGCGCGAAAAGCCAAAGTCATAATACCTGTCTATTTATGCCAAAGTAGCTGCTAGGAAAAGCGCTGGAACAAGTGTTTTCCTAAAGAGCTATAATGAGTATAGTGATCTCTCCAGTGAGAAACAAGCGTTAGCTATAAATTCTTATATGAGTTTCCGTACAGCCTTATCCCTTGAGCAAGATCCCATCGTCGTGGCGACGACGAATAATCATAAGTATTTGGAATTAAATGCTGTAGCAAGGCGCTTTGGAGTTAAGCTGATTTCCTTAGATGCTGCCTGCAAAATTAAGAACCTGGGACCCATGCCCGAAATTATTGAGTCTGGCAGTTCATACATGGAGAACGCCTTCTTAAAAGCAGTTGCGGCTCTTAATTTTACGGGCATGGCGGCTATTGGGGACGATTCTGGTTTAGAAGTTGAAGCTTTGGGCGGTCGACCCGGTCTAAGATCGGCTCGCTATCTAGGTGTAAATGCTACTTATACAGAGCGCATGACGGCGCTCGTTGACGAACTAAAATTGGTCGAAGTTGAGACTGGTAATAAGAACAGAACTGCTCATTACGTTTGCGCGCTGGTATTGCTTTTCCCGGATGGGAAGAAGTTCGAAGTTCAATCCTCGCTTAAGGGGTGCATTTTAGATAAACCCCTGGGGAATGGGGGTTTTGGCTATGATCCGATTGTTTGGATCGACAGTCTAAACGCTACGCTCGCTCAAGTCGAGTTCGAAGTTACATGCGAGAAAGGATTCCGTGCCATGGCGGCTGAGAGATTGTTTGCCAAAGTTACGAATGAATGTATTTGACATTAAAGTTAATATGAGAGAAATAGGTTTGTTTGCCAGCGGAATCGGAATTACGGGGTGTAGCGCAGCCTGGTAGCGCAACGGTTTTGGGAACCGTGGGCCGGAGGTTCAAATCCTCTCACCCCGACCAATATCCCTTATGGAAATGGAATGGGTTGTAAGACAGCTTGTGACATATTTGATCATGCGCGACTTGAGCTATGTTTAATTAGCTCTAGTAAGATAATTACCCCTACGGTTAAAATAATATCTAGTTTGCTAAACGGCCTCATTTCTTATCGCGAGTTAGGTCGTGTGGAGGTGGTAATCTCAGAAGTGCTTCGCAATGCACTAGAGCACGGAAATTTAGGCATTAGCTATGAAGAAAAGACTGCGGCTCTGGAGAATGATGCGTTTGAACAGCTTCTTAGTGAACGCAGCTCGCGTGCGATAGCGCATGGATTAAAGATTAGAGTGATAGTTGATATTAGCCCTACAGAGTTCTGCTGTGTGGTTGAGGACGATGGTGAAGGGTTTAATTGGCAAGATGTCCCAGAACCTATTGTAGATCCAACCGTGTTGCTAAAGCTACACGGTCGCGGGTTAGCGATGGTAAATAAGGAGTTTGACCAGGTTTTGTTTAATGATAAGGGAAATAGCGTTAAGCTGCTTAAGAAGTTAGCTTAGGAGTTTTAGAGCGAGTTCGGGCATGATATTCGCTTGTGCTTTAACTGCCAGGGCTGCCTTTTCACGAATCTGATTTGTTACAAGATTAGCACTTTCCGTCGCTATGTCTGCATCTAGTATTCGACTCGCCGCGTCTCTTTTGTTTTGTTCAGAGACTTGAAGGCTTTCAAAGGTAAAACTTAGTTGGTTTGCTACTACATTCACGTCGCTACGGGCATCAGTTAGCGTTTCGCTTGCAGACTCAATGCTAGAGAGAGCCTGCGTAGCATTTGCCTGAGTTGAGATATCTGTGCTCCCTAAACCAAGGGAGGAGCTGCTTACGGCTTTAAGCGGTAAAGAAATCTGTGAGGACACATCTCCATCTGTTCCGATTTGCAAAGAGATGCTGCCATCGGTGCTCAGTAATTGTTGGTCGTTAAATTCAGTGGTTTGAGCAATTCGATCCAATTCTGCAGAAAGAGACTGAAATTCGTCATTTAGTGCTTCTCTTTGTTCATTGCTATATGTTCCGTTTGAGGCTTGAGTTGCGAGTTCCCTCATTCGCAAAGTTATGTCGCTAGCAGTTTCTAAAGAGCTATCCACGATATTGGTAACGGATACAGCATCGCTAATATTTCGCGCCGCAACCGTCGACGTGTCAGCGTCGGTGAGAAGCTCCATGGCAATGGCAAGCGCTGCCGGATTATCAGAAGCTTTGTTGATCTCTTTTCCCGTAGAAAGCTTTTCGAAGCTCTTTTTTAATGCAGCTTCTTGCTTATTTAACTCCTTATTAGCTTTAAGGGAGTTTATATTTGACTGAATGGTAAGCGACATTATTTCATACCTATTCTAGCGAAATTAGACTGAGTCAGAGCAGAGCTACATTTAAAAAAACGAAACTTTCCCTATCGATCTCCAACGGATCTAAGGCTCAGACGAGTCTTAATTATACCTAATCGGCATAAAATCCATAAGCTTTATATTTTGACGCTAATTAGTGCTTATTTTTGCGATCCCGCTTTTTAGATCTGTAATATCAGTGACTTAGCGTAGCACAAGCTGCTATCTAGATATTGAACACACTGTAGTTGCGAGAGACAGCACAAGTGTGGCGGCAAGATTTGCGGTTTGATTATTGATGTCGTTTATGGGAGAAAGTTCAACTATATCTATTCCTAGGACGTGGCATTTTGTAAGTTCTCTAGTCAGGAATAATAGCTCGCGGAAGCTTAGGCCGCCAGGATATGGTGCGGACACGCCAGGAGCTACGCTTGGGTCTAATGAATCTAGGTCTATGCTTATGTAGTAGGGTGTAGGGAGCGATGCTTTTATCTTCTCAATTGTGCTAACGATTCCGTATTCTTCGACGGATAGGGAAGTCAGGTTGAAAATGTTTTCTCTACCTATCGTCTCCAATTCTTCGCGTTCTAGAAGTCTAGTGCCTACAAAGCCTATCTGCTGAGGTAAGATAGTTTTTTCTTTAATCGCATAGTGCAGAAAAGAACCATAATTAATTTCACTGTGAGGCATTATATCCCCATGGGCGTCGATGTAAATTAGGGAAAATTTAGGGTTTATTTTTTTTGCTGCACGCAGTGCGCCGAGTGTCAGAGTGTGTGCTCCGCCAATAATTAGCGGCAGAGCTTTTTTTAAGTGAACTCTTAAAAATGTTTCCTCGACGCTTTTTAATACTGCTAGAACTGTGTTGTCGCAAATAATGTCGCCGACATCGTCAAAATCAAGTGGCACATTCAATCCACGAGTCATTCGACTGATTGCGCTGCGCAGTGCTTTTGGGCCGTTTTTTTGATCTATTGCTGTAGCAGTTTCCGATCTGCAACCAACGTCATAGGGTGCTCCAATTAATTTCACTATCGACATGTTTTTTTCTAAGTGATTATGTATATGCGTTAGGATGCCAATGCGATGTTTTGAGATACTAGACTTTTCTGTTTGAGCTAGATAGTATGTAAATGATATAACTGATGCTTGAATTATAAGGGAATAATATTTATATGTCTGAGCGAGTTGTCATTTGTAGTCGTTATGGCAAAGAGCTGCCCGGTTTGGAATCAGTTCCTATCGAGGGCGAGCTTGGTCGGGAGATTTTCGAGAAAGTTTCCAAAGAAGCCTGGGATGAGTGGAATGATCACATTATGATAAGGGTAATTAATGAATATAGGCTCGACTTAATTGAAGACGAGCAGTTTGATGTCCTTATGGATCAGATGAAGGCATTTTTTAATCTGTGAATCACTGGTCTATCGCGTCTTGTATTGCTAACTTTTAACAGTTGCTTTTTTCTCGGCGTTTTGTTCAACGGCGAGTTTAATATCTTCTCCTTCAAGTCTTACGGTGACTAGGCCGCCTTGTCTCAATTGGCCAAACAGCAGTTCGTCGGCCAGTGGGTCTTTAATTTTTTCTTGAATCAAGCGGTGAATGGAACGTGCCCCATATTCCGGGCTATAACCCTGCCTTGCTAGCCACGAGCGCGCTTCAGGGGTTACGACAATAGAGGCTTTCTTGTTTAGAAGTTTGCTATCTATTTCGGCAATAAACTTGTCTACGATATGCTCTACCGTTTCTGGTTTAAGAGGCTCAAATTTTACCACCATGTCCAGGCGATTTCTAAATTCTGGACGAAATGTCTTGTTTATCGAGCTTTGATCCACTTGTCTAGCTTCGTTGCCAAAGCCTATAGCTTGGCCACTTAAATTCTCGGAGCCGACATTTGATGTCATGATTATAATCGCGTTGCGAAAACATGCCTTCTTGCCGTTGTGATCCGTAAGTGTGGCGTGATCCATGACTTGGAGCAGAATATTGAATAGATCTGGATGGGCTTTTTCAATCTCGTCTAACAGAAGTACCGAGTGCGGATTTCGCATTATCGCATCCGTGAGCAGTCCACCTTGTTCAAAGCCAACATACCCCGGGGGTGTTCCGATGAGACGCGCAACGGAGTGCTTCTCCATATACTCGCTCATGTCAAAGCGCACTAACTCAACGCCCAGGATCTCCGCTAGCTGCCTGCTCACTTCCGTCTTGCCTACGCCAGTTGGGCCGACGAACAAGAACGACCCAACTGGCTTGTTTTCTTGCGAAAGCCCGGCTCGTGCACGCCTAATTGCTTGAGCCAAAGCTGCAATGGCGCGGTCCTGCCCGAAAACAACTTGCTTTAGGTTAGTTTCTAAGTTTTTAAGTTTATCTGCCTCAGTAGTGCTAACGGTCTGCGCTGGTATTCGAGCCATATCGGAAATGACTTTCTCTATATGTGACAAACGAACGATTCGCTCTCTTTCGTCTGATGACGATAGGCGTAGCGCTGCCCCTGCTTCGTCCATGACATCAATGGCCTTATCGGGCAATAGGCGTTCGCGGAGGTATTTTTCGGATAGCTCTGCGCAGCCTTTGATTGCGGAAAGCGAATACCGCACATGGTGATGTGCCTCAAAGCGCGATTTAAGGCCCTTTAGAATTTCAATCGCGTCTGTTACGCTCGGTTCTAAAATCTCAATTCTCGAAAAACGCCTAGCAAGGGCTCGATCCTTCTCAAAGACGTTCTTATATTCCTCATATGTCGTGCTGCCGACAATCCGAAGCTCGCGTGAGGAAAGTATTGGTTTAAGCAGATTGGCCGCATCCATCGTGCCACCGGAGGTCGCTCCCGCACCGACTACGGTGTGAATTTCGTCAATGAAGAGAATGGCGTTTGGAATTTTCTCTAATGCCTGAATGACTGCCTTAAAGCGGGCCTCGAAATCGCCTCTATATTTCGTCCCGGCAAGCAGTGCCCCTAGATCGAGTGCGAAAATTTGACATGTGGACAAATGCTTGGGAACTTCTCCGGCTACTAGTTTTCGGGCGAATCCTTCAACAATCGCAGTCTTGCCAACGCCCTGATCGCCAACCAATATGGGATTATTTTTGTTGCGCCGACAAAGAACATGCACTAAGCGACTAATCTCTTTGTCGCGTCCTATAAGGGGATCTATTTTTTCATCGCGAGCCTTTTGGTTTAGATCGATTGCGAACTGTTCCAAAGGACTTGCCCGCCGGTCGCTAAGGTTTAGCGATTCATCGCCTTCGTCCACGTGGTCGTATCTATCGCTGAAGTCGCTTGTGCTAACAGGGCCATGCGATATGCACTCGAGTACGTCGAGGCGGGATATATTTGCCTGGCGCAAAAAATAGACGGCGTGGCTATCGGTCTCGGTAAAAATTGCAGCCAACACATCTCCCGGTGAGACTTTATCCTTGCTAGAGTAACGCACGTGCAAAATGGCTCTCTGGAGGACTCTTTGAAAGGCAAGGGATTGTTGTGGCTCTAGTGACATAAACGGAGGCGTCGACTCGAGTTTAGTGTCAAAAAATCTTTCTAGCTTATTTCTTATTTCTGCTATCTGAGCTCCGCAGTGTTCAATGATAGCTGCTACTTCGCCGTCTTCTAGCATGGCATAGAGCAAGTGCTCGAGACAGACCAGCTCGTTAGAGCGAGTGATTGCCTCCTGAGTTGCGTCCTGTAAGAGCTTTTCTACGGCTGGTTCCAGCATATTAAATTGGTTCCATTTGGCATTTTAAAGGAAACTCATGTTCACGAGCAATCTGATGCACCATTGCTATTTTAGTTTCGGCCACTTCTTTAGTGTAAAGTCCAGCAGTTGCAGACCCGTGATTATGCACTGTCAGCATCAAGCGAGTTGCTTCCTCAGAGCTTTTTCTAAAAATGCTTTTAAGTATAAGAAGCACGAAATCCATGCTTGTATAGTCGTCATTTAATAAAATGACTCGATACATAGGTGGCTCTTTAACATCAATGTTATCTTCTGTGAGAATGTCTGTTTCGTTAATAATTTTAGTTCTTGGCATAGTATTTATTATAATTGCTATTTGACGCCTTAGCCAGATGCCAAAGCTGACGCCTTTTAACACATAAGAAAGACTTAGTTTTTTTGTTGGACGGTTTAATTAGCTTAGATATATTCTGGATCACATTGCTGCTATGCATGGGCATATTCGATTGCTGTAAGCTTCTCTTTTAAGGAATTTGTTTTGGTGGTTACAAGAGTTATGAGTAGTGAAATTCTTGCTGCGGATATTGGCGCAACGAGCTGTAGATTTGCGCATTTTAGGACAAGCGATGAAGGAATAAAACTCTTAAGTAGCAAATGGCTAAGAACCAGTGAGCAGAACTCGTTTGCGGGGTTACTGCATAACTTGGCTGAGAGCGATTTTTCTCTTACGCCAAAGGAGGCTGATATAGTTTCCATTGGTGTTGCTGGTCCGATTGAGGACGGAGTCTACTGCAAGCCACCTTATATTTCTTGGGAAATCGATTTTTCGTGTGCCGAGCGCGACTATGGTTTTTCACGATATTGTTTAATTAACGATTTTGTAGCCCAGGCTTATGCCTGTAAGTCTCCAATCGCGCAAATGGCTACGCAAGTTGTCGATGGAAAGGCGAGACGAGATGCAACTATTGCTGTTATTGGGGCAGGAAGCAATTTGGGAAAAGCCATAGTTGCGGTTAGAGAGGGTGGAAACTATATCGTGGTTCCTTCTGAGGGAGGACATATCACTTTTCCGCTTCAGTCCAGGAGAGAGTTAGAGTTTGCTCAATTTGTCTTGACAAGAACTGCTGCCGATTACCTAACGTGCAATGAAGTGATATCGGGCAAGGGACTATCCCGCATTCATGAGTTTCTTACTGGCGAGTGTCTAGAACCATCTGAAGTAAGTGCTCGTTTTGCAGACCATAATGAAACGCTTTTGTGGGCGTCGCGTTTTTATGGTCGAGTATGTAGAAATTTTGCGCTAGATACTCTAGCACTAGGGGGAGTTTTTATTGCCGGTGGCGTAGCGGCTAAAGTTCCTCAATTAGTCAAGCACCCGGCGTTTCGAGAAGAGTTTGTAAGCTCTCCTAGGCATAATGAGCTTTTAAGCACAATTCCGGTTTATTTAATTGTCGATGAGGAGAGCGGGTTATGGGGTGCTGCGATGTGTGGCGCTAAGAAACTATGTGAGGTTTTGAGTAGAGAATGAGAAGGGGCTAAAGAGAGAACAGTGTTTGTAGCTAGAGTTTTAACTATTTTGGGGCATTCATTTGTATTGCCTGATTACGTGCAGCAGCTACTGCTTGCGGCGCTATTGGGTTTGTCTTTGGGGACTGAGCGAGCTTATCGTCGAAAGGCTGCTTCGGTGAGGACTTTTTCTATGATTTGCGCGGGGAGCTGCCTTTTTTCACTGCTTTCTGTGCAAGTCGCAGGTCACCCATTGGAAGGCCAGTATGATCCAACTCGAGTAGCGGCTGGAATTGTAACGGGTATTGGTTTTGTTGGCGGTGGAGTAATATTTTTAAGCGATCGGCGCGTGCAGGGTATTTCAACGGCTTCCATGATATGGCTAGCTGCTGGAATTGGAATGGCTTGTGGTTTTAACCGAATCGACGTGGCTTTGTGGAGTTTTGTAGTTTATTGGTTTATAATAGTGGCGTCGGTTGTTTTGCACAAAATGTTTGGTGCCAGGGTGCCAAAGGTGCAGGTAGTTACGCGGGCGGAAAATCCAAGCAGCCAAAGCGATGATGTTCACTAGTTAGTGAGGATAGGCTGGTTTGGAATTTCTCTTTGTTAGGATGTAACGGTATATGAAAACAATATTCAAGAGTGTGGCTATTTTAATCTTAAGCTGCCTGGTGCCGCTAAATTTTGTTTGGGGCGATGTGGAGGATGATGGGAAGACTGCCGAACCGTTAAGCCAGTTCGAGTTGGGTCGGTATCAGTCTTGCGGAGAGGATGCTGATTGCGTGAAAGCTGTTAACGGTTGCTGCGATTGTGCCAATGGCGGGCAGGACGTAGCTGTAAACAAGGATCGCTATGATGACTTTCGCGCGAGGTTTGATTGCGTAGAAGTAATGTGCACTGAGTTAGGTGGAGTTCCTGCTTGTGGTTCGGGAGTAGTGTCTTGTGTGAGTCATAAGTGCCGTTATGTAGAATTAAGCGATGCGAAGATGTAGCTAGGTGAACGCGTTAGCTTCGTAACTGCCGCGTCAAATCGCTTCAATTATAGAGGTGTTTATGCTTTCTTTGACGATTTCGCCCGGTCGAAGATTGCCCAAAAAGTAGGGGCCAAAGGAGACTCGGCATAATTGTTTCACTGGGTAGCCTACAGCGGCTAGGATTTTTTTAACAAAATGTTTTCTTCCTAGTGTCACCGTGACAGAAATGATGCTTGAGTCACGCTCGATGTTACCGAATAACTCTATAGTTCTCTTAGAAGCTTTAACTGCATGCGCATCTAAAACGCAGCCGAAACCACAATCTAGTTCTAAGCCCCGTTTTAGGCGCGTAAATACTTCTTGTTTGGGTTTTCCCGGAACAACGGCGTAGTAGGTGCGTGGAACTGAAAAGCGTGGGTGAAGCATTCGCTGCGCAAATTCTCCGTCGTTAGTTAGTAGGAGTAATCCAGTTACGTCTCTATCTAGTCGTCCAACTGGAAATACTCGTGTCGGCAATTGCCGAGCGAAGTCGCCTACGGTTTTTCGTCCATGTGTGTCCTGCATTGACGTAATTACATCTCTTGGTTTGTAAAATCGGTAGAGAACTGTTGGAGTAGCTCTGAGTTCTTTGCCGTCGACGCAAATTAAATCAGTTTCTGGATCGACGCTTGTTCCAGGTTCGCAAACTACCTTTTCGTTTACGCTTACGCGTCCGTTTGCAATGTAATCTTCGGCTTTGCGCCTTGAGCAGATACCAGCTCGGGCGATAACTTTTTGAAGTCGCTGCTTTGTCAAGAGTTTGTCGTTAAAGTTGTTGTTCTATACCGTTTCCAAAAAGTAAGTTAAATATTTTACTTTTTTGAAACGGTATTTGTTGTTTATTGGCAAGTGCTTACGCACTTGCTGTTTATAGCATTTACAAAAATCCTTTTTGTAAATGCTATAAATGTTACTGAGACGCGCTCTCGTTTTCTAAAGCCTCTTCCTCGCCTGGTTCTGCTAGCAGTTCCTCGAGTTCATGCCCCGATGGCAAGTCAGAAAGATCTTTAAGGCCAAATTTCTCAAGAAAAGTCATAGTAGTCCCGTACAGCGCTGGCGTTCCCGCGGTCTCTGCTCGTCCGACTACTCTTATGAGTTTTCCATCGAGAAGTGTTTTTAGAGTAGGCAAAGCGTCTACTCCTCTAATGCTTTCAATTTCAGCTCGTTCTACCGGTTGCTTGTACGCGATGACCGCTAGTGTTTCGGCTGCCGCGCGGCTTAACTTTTTGCCTCTTGGTGGAATAAGTCGTTTTACTGCATCTGCCGCAAGCGTAGAAGTGCGCAATTGCCATCCGCCGGCAACCTCGTGAAGAGAAAAGCCATGTACGTCATCTTTGAATAAACTGAGCACCTCTTCTAGGATTTCCTCTACTGTTACGATGTCTGAATCGGTAGCTTCCGCAATCGTCTCTACTGTCAACGGTTTGGGGGACACAAAAAGTAAGGCGCTGATAACTGCGGCTCTTGAAAGCTCGATCCGCTGAACCAAGGAGTCCTTGCCAATACTTTCTTCTAACACTGCTGTTTGTTCTCCCCGTTATGTCTGTTAATTAGTTCTGCAATTAAGATGACGAAGGTCGTTTTAAGCGATCGACATCCCAACGACTTGTCGATCTTGTCTATCTTCTTCTGCTAACTCGAGATTGTTTATCTCCTCATTGGTCCGCAGGCGAAGACTTAGATCAATATCGCTCATCTCGCCGCTCTGCGAGGCGCTCAAAAATCCTCTCTTTATCAACTCGAGCATAGAAATAAAAGTGCCGACTATGAGCTGGCGATCCTGAATATCTGCTTCACGGCCATCTAGCTCATGTGTTGCTAAGATTTTTATTGGCGACCGTTTCCTAAATGCGCTTAATAACCCACTGAACGTCTTAGGGACAACTGTTAGTGGGCGGGTATGTCCTTGTAATGTGTTGATTATTCGCATCATGAAATCGACAACCGAAATCGGTTCTAGGCGAATGCGAATAGAGCGGACTGTTTCGCCAATCCTTTCTAGTAGTTTAACGAACATCACTCCTAGCGACTGAGGGTCTGGTGATAATTCGAGAATTTCTGGATCTGGTCTAAGCAGTGAGCGATCTAATCGAGAAAATGTGTCGACGCCAAGCTGGGGAATGTTTCGCAATGCTTGAGCTTGGCGTTTCGTTTGTTCATAACGTCGGAGTCTTTCTCTCAGTTCTTCGTAAGCGCTGCTGTCCTCGGCTTCTTCATCTGCAATTTCAGCTACCTGCGAAGCTGGCAGCAATAGCTGACTCTTAATTGCTAGCAAGGTAGCTGCGACGACCAAGAATTCGGCTGCTAAATCTAAGTCGAGCTCCTTTGCGCTGTGTATTACCTGCAGATATTGATCTGCAATATTTGACATGTTTACTTTTTCAATGGACACTTCCTCTCGACGGACTAGGTGTAGTAATAAGTCGAGTGGCCCACTAAAGCAATCCAAATGAACGGCAAAGGAATTTGCCTGAAAGCTCGAAAAATTTGTTAGCAGCTCCTCTGACATCTTTCTAAATAGATAACTGTGTGCGCGAAAACTTGGGGCCAATCATAGCCCAAGCTCGCGACTAATACAAGCAACTTAAACTTCGATAAAATACTAGAAAAAACAGCTATTTAATCATGCGTAATAAAATGTCTTATTAGAATCGCGACCAGAGGTACTGGTTAGTCACCTCATGGTGAAAAAGTATTTCCTCAGTTTTTACAATAGTTCCGAGTTCTCGTGGGCAGCGATCCGCAGACGCAATTTTTAAGTTCATATATTTTCTGTGAGTGTCATCTCCAAGTATCTCCTTTAGATAGGAGCTATCTTCAAACTTTTCTACCGCGCTATAAATGTCAATCGGCAGTAGTTTGGCTTGACCTCCGCGTCCTCTATGCTCTCCAGGCTGACCCATATTCCCCTCTAACCCGGTTCGTATTAGTGAGTAAATTGTGAGGTACGGATTAGCGTCGGGTGAGACGGTTCTCACTTCTATGCGTGCGCTCGTCTTATTTGCCAATGGGATTCGCACCATTGATGTTCTGTCAATAGCAGACGATTTAATCTGGTTAGGTGCCTCAAAATTTGGATCTAGCCTGCGGTAGGCGTTTACGCTTGAATTCATAACCAAGCACAAGTCGCCAGCGTTAGCTAGGAGGCGGTCAACAAAGCCCCAGGCAAACTCGGAAAGGCCATCTTGGCCGTCTGCGCTGTGGAATAGGTTTTGGCCCTCTCGAGCTATCGACATATTAGTGTGCATTCCGCTACCGTTGATGTTGGCAACTGGTTTTGGAAGGAAACAAGCAGTGCGTCCTTGGTTAGCGGCTACTTGTCTAGCTAGTAGTTTGTAAATTTGAATTTGATCGGCTGCTACTAAAGCATCACAGAAATTATAGTTAAGTTCAAACTGCGATGGCGCAACTTCAGGGTGATCTTTTTCATTTTCAAAGCCCATAGCGCGTTGAGCTTCGGCAAAGCTATCTATGAAAATGCGCAAAGGATCTTTTGGCAACGAATTGTAATACCCGCCGCTTGAAACGAAGCTAAAGCCGTTTCTTGAAATGTAGTTTTGCTCGGCGTTGATGCCTTCAAAAAGAAAACCCTCAATCTCAACACTTACATTCGCAACTGTTTTGTTGTCTTCCCAAAGTTTATTGGTTAGCTCCTGCAAACGGCTTCGCATATCGGACACGTATACTGAGCCATCTCGGTCGCGAATGCGGCCAAAGGCAATTACCTTACCTGGACCGAAGACGTCAGTTGGCAGCCATCGCAATGAGCCCCAGTCGACTTCTAGTCTTAAGTCTGATTCTCGAACTTCAGAAAAACCGCGAATAGATGAGCCGTCGAAGGTGAGGTTGTTATACGATTTTAGCAAGAACTTCTTATCGTAATCCAGCATGTGGAAGCGCCCTTCCAGATTGGAAAAGCAAATGGTAACCGCTTTAAGATTTTTTTCGTCATGTAAGTACCTTAAATAGTACTCTGTAAGTTCAGCTTCTGGGGTGTGTTCTAGCACTCTCGCCTTCGCCCGAAGATTGAGCTC
>JADLFC010000094.1 GCA_020845775.1 Deltaproteobacteria bacterium | reverse complement strand
TCTATACCGTTTCCAAAAAGTAAGTTAAATATTTTACTTTTTGGAAACGGTATTTGTTGTTTGTTGGCAAGTGCTTACGCACTTGCTGTTTATACCATTTACAAAAATCCTTTTTGTAAATGGTATACACCAGAGCAGCAGCCAATACCCCTCCTTGTAATACCCCCTTGTAATACCCTCGGAGGCTATGGGAAAATTCAAGTCGCTTAAAGCGATGTCAATTAAGGCATTGAAATAACTTAGGAAAAATTAAGACAAGGAGATGAGTCGCTTTGAAGCGGATTGGCGATGGGTGGATTCGAACCACCGACTTCGGAATTATGAGTTCCGCGCTCTAACCAACTGAGCTACATCGCCATGCTATGAGAGCTTGAGACTCTTGCCCAATTTCCGGCAAGAAACCGAGTTGGAATTGCGCTTTATCTGATATACGCGTCTACTCTTAAGCTCAAGACAGCTTAACTTATTACCAAATACTAAACCAGTGTCTATACCAACTTTGTATGGCAAATGCACGAAAACCTCCCTATGCGGAGTATGGCCAAATACCACCGTGAGGTCAAATCCATGCTTGCAGGCTATAAACTCATCTCTAATCCAAAATACATCGTCCCCAATCTGCTTCTCCATCGGAACCTCTGGGTTTAGACCAGCATGCACATAAACCTCCCCATTAGTCCTAACAGCACTACCAAGACTACAAAAAAACTTAAAATGTTCCTCAGGAAACATATTCACCATATCTCTCGGCGCCGAGAAGACGGAAATACAATAACTTTGCATTGTCTCCAAACCACCGTTATACAAAAAAGCCTCCCCCATGCGCCCACCAAACTCTAAAAAACTAAGAAGCATGTCCTCGTGATTGCCTTTTAAAAAATAGGCATTCCGAAACCTCTTTCTAAATTCAATCATTAACTCTATGACGCCTTTCGAATCCGGGCCGCGATCTATGTAGTCCCCGAGAAAAATAATCGCATCATCGTCACAAAAACCCTCCTTGCGACCTAAATATTCAACCAAATGCCAAACTTCATCGGGACAGCCGTGGATATCGCCAACCGCAAAAACCCTACCCGGAACAGAAACTTTTTCTACAAAAACGGTCACTCCCTAGTTTGCTCCATAATTATTTAAGCCTACACTCAAAACAATTCCTAAGCCTCGCCACACTTTCTCCAAAAGACGGAATGCTTATGCTACTATGACCAAGCTCTTTAACAACAGACGTAATATGCATGCCAGGGACAAAACAGGGATTAAAATTGCCGTAAATATCTAGCTCGCAATCTATGTTGACGCAAAAACCGTGGTCTGTTACCCCGCGATCAATGCGTAAACCTACTGCCGCTATCTTTCTGTTCTGACCCGCAATGCCGTTACCCATAACCCAAACTCCAGCCGGATCGAGCAAAGGCTGAGAAACTATGCCAAAATAATCCAAGAAATCTGAAATTGACCGCAAACCTACTGACACAAAACTCCGCACCCCCAACCGCCTCTCTCTTAGCGAGATAACCGGATAAAGCATCACCTGCCCGGGGCCATGATATGTAATCCCGCCGCCCCTATTTGTCTTAACTACTTCGACCCCACTTGCCCTCAAATCACTTAGGGAACTCTTGAGCTCCGACACTGAAGCTCGGTTACCAATAGTTATAGTAGGCGGATGCTCACAAAATATTAGAGTATCTCTAACTTGACCTGCAATTCTTAATTCCAAAAAAGACTTTTGAATCTGGCGCACCTCGAGAAAATCGCGCATACCTAAATAGTAAACGTCAAGCGCCAGAAGATAGCTGTCTCTATTCAATGCGTTTACCAACTCGTTCCCAACGTATTTCAAACGGCAACCGCGCGCTCTTCCATGACCAGTAAATCGCAACAGCTAAACCTTCGATTTCACCTTCCTCGACTAAGCCAAAATATCGGCTGTCCAAACTATTCTCCCGATTGTCACCCATGACGTAATACTCCTGCGGCTTAAGTTTTAATACCTTAACCTTTGCTCCCTTTACTAAGCCGAGCGTGGCAGACACTTTTGCCAAATGCTTGCGATTTACGTAAACGCTGTTACCCTTAATTTCTAAAATGTCGCCAGGCACCGCCACAATGCGCTTGATAAATCGCCTAGGCGATCCGCCATGGCGTCCCCCCTCCACGTCCCCATACGAAAAATCATCGCCGAGCACATGCTTAAATACTACTACATCGCCACGCTCTGGTTTGCGAAGCCGCCACAAGGGCGTGGCTCGCCTGAACCTAAAAATTCCGTATATAAACTTGTTTACGAGTACATAGTCGCCTGAATAAAGCGTAGGGGACATAGAGTCAGAGGGTATTTTATACGAACTAACGACGAACGCTCTAAGAGCTATGGCAAGCACAAACGTGCCTAGGGCAACTACAAACCATCCCCCAAAACTGAGAGCTGCCCGCTTACTCACGGAAATAAACAATCCCCTACATTTACGATTTCTCTATCTTTAGCGCAGCTAAAAAAGCTTCCTGAGAGATATTTACCGAGCCAACCTGTTTCATGCGCTTCTTACCAGCTTTTTGTTTCTCTAAAAGCTTGCGCTTCCTAGTTATGTCACCACCGTAACACTTAGCAGTAACATTCTTGCGCAACGCTTTTACTGTGCTCCTGGCAATAACCTTATTGCCAATAGCAGCCTGTATGACAATTTCAAACATTTGGCGATCTATCACTTCCTTCATCTTACTCGTTAAAGCAACACCACGATGATAAGCCTCACTGCGATGGACAATAACGCTCAAGGCATCGACAACTTCGCTATTAATACGCAAGTCAAGCTTTACTAAATCGCTATCCTGATAATCTGCCACTTCATAATCAAATGAAGCAAAACCACGAGTAACGCTTTTTAAGCGATCGTGAAAATCCGTTATAACCTCATTAAGCGGAAGACTATAAACGGCCTGAACGCGATCCCTGCCAAGAAATGTGAGCGAAACTTGGCGACCTCGCTTTTCTTCACAAAGCGCCAATACTGCCCCGAGATATTCCGAAACCACATGCACAGTGCCCTGCACCATGGGCTCTAAAATTGCATCAATATCGCCCACCGGCGGAAATTTCGTTGGATTGTCGACTTTTATTTCCTCTCCAGACTTTAACCTCACTCTATACACCACAGTCGGCGCAGTGGTGATAATCTCCATGCCAAACTCGCGCTCCAAGCGCTCTTGCACTATCTCCATGTGCAACAAGCCTAAATACCCACAGCGAAAGCCAAAACCCAAAGCTTTTGACGTTTCAGGCTCAAAACTTAGCGCTGAATCATTTAATTGTAGCTTCTCAATCGCATCGCGCAAGGCCGGATAGTCGTTAGAATCACTAGGGTAAAGCCCACTAAACACCATGGGCTTTACGATTTCAAAGCCAGGCAAAGCCTCTTTTGCAGGCCGCAAATGCTCGGTGACGGTATCGCCAATCTTTGCATCGCTAAGAGTTTTAATGCTCGCCGCAAAGAAACCAACTTCGCCAGCCTTTAGCTCCTCACAGCTAGTAGGAAACGGCGTAAACGTCCCTACGCTTGCCACCTCGTAAACAGCCTGAGTTTGCATAAAGCGGATTTTCATTCCACGGCGCAATACTCCATCCATAATCCGCACATTTACCACTACGCCGCGATACACGTCGAACCAACTATCGAACACCAATGCTTTTAAAGGCTCGGCCACGCCACCTTTGGGAGGTGGAATGTATTTTAGAATCGCCTCCATCAGCTCAGGTACTCCTTGGCCAGTTTTTGCACTGACACAAGCTGCATTAGAGGTATCGAGACCAATTAGATCCTCAATTTCCTTTTTAACCTCCTCGACATTAGCCTGCGGCAAATCGATCTTGTTTAAGACAGGAAGAATCTCCAAGTCGGCACCAATCGCCGTATAGACATTAGCAAGAGTCTGAGCCTGCACACCCTGCGCAGCATCTACGACTAGTAGCGCACCCTCGCAGGCATGCAGGCTGCGCGACACCTCGTAGTGAAAATCTACGTGTCCAGGCGTATCGATTAAATTAAAATGGTACAGCTCGCCATCGCGCGCGCGATATTGCAGCGATACAGAACGCGACTTTATCGTAATTCCACGTTCGCGCTCTAACTCCATGTCGTCAAGCATTTGATCCTGCTTGTCCCTATCAGCGACGGCCCCAGTAAGCTCGAGAATGCGATCGGCAAGCGTAGACTTGCCGTGGTCGATATGAGCAATAATGGAAAAGTTGCGAATGTGGGAAATCACTATTTGTTTACAGCTCTAAAGGCATCAAAGGTTTGAGATAATCCCTGACTTACACTATAGGTGACAGTCCAGTCTAACTCTCTCGAAATCTTACCGATGTTAACTACGCTCCTTCTCTGCTCGCCGAGCAAAGCCGGCCCATGTCTCAATTCGATGCTCTTACTATCGAAGCCAGATTTAACTCCTAAATCTCTAATAGCGAGCGCAATCGAATTTATACTAGTCTCTACGCCAGTGCCCACATTGTACACATAAAAACCCTTGCCTAACTTCTTTTCTATCGCACGCAGATTCGCCTTAACGACATCGAAAACATTCACAAAATCGCGCGTCTGTTCGCCATCGCCATTTATAACCATAACCTCCCCCCTAAGCAGGCGCTCAATGAATATTGCTATCACGCCAGCCTCACCCTTGGCGTTCTGCCTGGGCCCGTAGACATTGGCATACCTTAACGAAATGCCGGCAAAACCATGGGCCCTAGAGAAATACTCCAGATAAAGCTCTCCGGCACGTTTGCCTACCCCATAGGGACATTCGGGTCGAATTCTATGATCCTCCGCCGCTGGAAACGATTCTTGCTCGCCGTATATTGCTCCGCCAGTAGACGAAAAGACAAAATGCTTAACCCCTACTCGCACACTAGCATCCAAGACATTTACCATGCCCGCGACGTTTACTGTTGCATCAAATTGCGGGTTTTCAACGCTGTATCTCACGTTCATCTGAGCAGCCTGGTGAAAAACATTATCTGGTTTAAAGCCGATAATCTCCTGCGCCGCAGTTGAACTAGCAATGTCTGCATTGCAAATTGTTAAGGCACTTTTGTGTTGGCTGCTCGCGCTAGATAAATTTTCCTGTCGACCCGTAGAGAAATTGTCGATTACCAGCACCTCGTGGCCTATTTCCAGCAGAGCATCTACAATATGCGAACCGATAAATCCAGCTCCACCTGTAACTACTGAACGCATCCAAAAATCCTCCAGATAAATTTATCCCTAGCTCGCGTTTACGCGAGGCCTAAAGTCCACGATAGTGCGCTCTAAGCCCTCATCCACATTAACCTCCGGCTCCCAGCCGAGCTTCTCGCGCGCCAAACTAATATCCGGTTGCCTACGAACAGGATCGTCCTTTGGCAACGGCAAATACGTAAATTCCGACCGCGAGTTAGTAAACTTAACTATTTTTAGCGCCAAATCCGTAACCGACATCTCACAAGGGTTGCCTAGATTCACCGGCCCAACAAAACCCACGGTCTCCATCATGCGCATTAAGCCATTTACTAAGTCGTCCACATAGCAAAACGAACGCGTCTGCATGCCATCGCCATATAAACTAATGGGTTCATCTCTCAGAGCTTGCACGATAAAATTAGACACTACGCGCCCATCATCTAACATCATTCGTGGCCCATATGTGTTAAATATTCGGACAATGCGTATGTCGACGCCGTTTTGATGGTGATAGTCCATCATCAACGTCTCGGCTACTCGCTTGCCCTCGTCATAGCAACTCCTAGGTCCAATCGGGTTAACATTACCCCAATACGACTCCTTTTGAGGATGCACCAAGGGATCGCCATAGACTTCAGATGTTGACGCTAAAAGAATTCTTGCGCCGACTCTCTTTGCAAGCCCAAGCATGTTAATTGTGCCAATTACGCTCGTCTTGATGGTCTTTACTGGATTATATTGATAATGCACCGGGCTTGCCGGACATGCTAGGTGATATATTTGGTCTACCTCTAGGAGTATGGGTTCAATTACGTCGTGTCTTAGCACCTCACATCGATCATTTTTAGAAATTTCTAAAATATTCTCCCTTCGACCTGTGAAAAAATTATCCAGGCAAATTAGCTCATGCCCAGACGCCAATATCTTTGCACACAGATGCGACCCAATAAAACCCGCTCCACCAGTAACTAATACTCGCGCCATAGTTCTCCTAGCTCAGATCCCCCTAACCTAAATCTCCTCTAACCAAAATCTTTGGAGCTAACTCTACCAATGGAATAATACACAAAGCCTAAACGATTCATTTTTGCTGGCTCAAACAAGTTGCGCCCATCAAAAATAACTGGCGCTTTTAGTTCCGTCGCCATGCGGCCAAAATTTGGTCTTCTAAATTCGCTCCATTCAGTAACTATCAGCAAAGCATCTGCTCCCGAAAGAGCTTCATAGCCGCCTTTGGCCATTGCCACATCGAGGTTTAAATCCTTAAAAAGATGCTCCGCCACAGTCATAGCTTCCGGATCGTACGCTATGACTTTAGCTCCGAGGCCAGTGAGTTCCTTTACGACGGTAATGCTAGGAGCCTCGCGCATGTCGTCTGTTCGAGGTTTAAACGAAAGTCCCCACAAGGCAAACTTCTTGCCCTTAACCGCCTCTTTGGAACCGTAATGTTTTACTACTTTTTCAGTAATGCGACTCTTCTGCAAAGTGTTTACCACGTCTACAGCGTCTATGATTTTCATCTCGAGATCGTTGTTTCTGCCGATGCGGCTCAATGCGCGAACGTCCTTCGGAAAACAAGATCCCCCATAACCAACGCCCGGGAACAAGAAGTGCGGACCAATGCGCGAATCAGAGCCAATCCCCCTGCGGACATGCGCTATGTCAGCACCTACGAGTTCGCAAAGATTAGCTATCTCGTTAATAAACGTAACTTTTGTAGCTAAAAGCGCGTTAGCAGCGTATTTTGTCATCTCCGCGCTGCGAACATCCATAACCAATATCGGGTTATCGGTTCTCACATAGGGCGCATATAATTCGCGCATGACTTCCGCCGCCTCAACGCTCGGAGCACCAATTACAACTCGATCGGGCTTCATGAAGTCTTCTATAGCCGACCCTTCTTTTAAAAATTCCGGATTGGATACCACATCGAAATTAAAGGACGTGTGTTTGGCAATTTCCTGCTTGACCAAGTCCGCTGTTCCCACCGGAACGGTCGATTTGTTCACGACGATCTTTGGCCCATTCATGTATTTGCCGATGTCAGACGCTACAGCTAAAACGTACTGCAAATCAGCCGATCCGTCTCTATCCTGAGGTGTGCCAACAGCAATGAAAATTACCTCTGACGTTTGGACGCCTGCTTTCATGTCAGTAGTAAAAGATAGACGCCCATGGGCAACATTCGCCTGAACCAGTTGTTCCAAGCCTGGCTCGTAAATTGGCACGTGCCCACTTTTTAGCATGTTCACTTTTTGCTCATCTATATCGACACAGATGACCTCATTGCCACTATCGGCAAAACACGCCGCAGCTACCAATCCCACGTACCCACTGCCTATAACTCCAATATTCATTGCCTATCTCCTAAGAGTCATTTCAATAAAGCCTATCTCTCACTTCAACACATCAATAAGCGTTTCTATCGCGAAAGCCATTGACAACCGTTAGGCCGAGAATTTTTAGATCCAATGCTAACGACCAATTCTCAATGTAATAGAGATCATAATCGATGCGCTTTTCAATAGAGGTATTGCCACGCCACCCATTGACCTGCGCCCACCCCGTCATACCGGCCTGAACCTTATGACGCAACATGTACTTAGGCACGTGTCGCCGAAACTCCTTGATGAACACTGGTCTTTCTGGCCTTGGCCCCACTAGCGACATCTGCCCTAATACTACGTTGATGAGCTGTGGCAACTCATCGAGATTAAATCGCCGCAGGAATCTGCCAAGTGGCGTAACGCGACTGTCTCCGCGCACTGCAAACCTGGCTCCATCCGCCTCGGCATCCATAATCATCGTGCGGAACTTATACATCGTAAAAGCTCGCCCATCAAGGCCGACGCGCTGTTGGGTGAAGAATATTGGCCCGCTTGAAGTTAGCTTAACCAAAGCGCCGATTATTAGCATTAGAGGTAAGGCTGCAATTAAAAATAGCATCCCAAGACAAACGTCGGTAATCCTCTTCGCAACCCGGTTAATGCCAGAAAGTGGCGTGCTGGCAAGACTTACAACCGGCAAACCATCGAAGTCCTCAACGCGTGAGCCGAGCTGAATGAACTGATGAAAATCCGGCACTATTCTCACATCCATAATGGCATCGCCTATAGAAGCAATGACAGATTTCATCTTATTATGGTCGCTTAGAGGAAGCGCCACTATGATTTGGTCTATCGCATGGTTTTCAATTATTTTTGGCAAATCTTGATAAGTTCCAACTATTTTGAATTTTACATGCGAAGCTGAGCCAGTAAGCTTCTCAGCCCGCTTTTCCTTGCCAGAGGAAAGGCAGCCAAACAATTCCACCCCGTATTCCGGATGACTTGTTATGCGATGAGCTATCTGACGAGCTAGATCGCCAGCACCCACTATTAAAGCGAAGCGCTTGTTGTAACCACGTCTGCGCATAGCGCGTAAAAAACCTCTCACGGCGCTGCGCGATGCAATTATGAGGATTGTAGAAACAATGCCAAAAATCAAAAATACCAGACGAGAAAAAGGCACGCTTTTTTCGCGGAATAAATAAGTAAACGCCAGAAATGCAATAACCGCAACGAAGTTAGCCTGGATAACCAGCCATATCTCTCTAAGGCGCCTACTGCCTCTCATCGGGCGATACAGGCCAAAGCGCTTATAGACCCACGCCCAAATGAGCCACAGGAAGATGTTCATTCTAAAGTAATCGATAAAGGGCGGGATGCCCTTGTCCACCGGAAACCAGTCGGATGCAAATCTCAACCAATAACTTAGTGACCATGCGACCGACACGATCAGAAGATCGGATGCAATAAACAACGCCTCAAATAATGGTGCATGTCGCTTTAACATAATAACTACTTGTTTGCGCCCTCAGTAACTGTCATTTGCGTTAACATTCCATCTTTAAGAGTAGAGCGAGCAATCTCTTTAGCGACGACAGCAGTAAATTCATCCTTAAAACGCCGCGCCGAGAATTTTCTGCTCTGTTCTATGCACGCGTCTGGCGAGAAATCACTTTCTCGCTCGATAAAATCTCTAACAGCCGAAACTATAGCCGCTCGCGTCAAGTCATAGTAGTATACTCCTGTTAAACCATCGATTACAGTCTCTAAAACGCCGCCACCAGCAAAAGCGATAACTGGCCGGCCACTAGCGAGCATCTCCACAGGCGCGATGCCGAAATCTTCAATCGACGCAAAAATCAACGCCTTTGACTGCTGATAAAGCCGAGCAAGCATGTCTCTTGACACATTTCCGACAAAACTAATATTAGATAAAGCCATATTCTTAAGGCGCTTTTCCTCAGGGCCAGTTCCCACAATCGTCAGTTCGAGGCCCAAAATGTTAAAAGCCTCCACGATAAGGTGAATGTTCTTATAAGGCACTAAGGCGTTTACGCTTAGAAAACCTCTTCCGAGCTCGCCTTCCTTCCTTGGGGTTAACCAAGAAGTATCGACTGGCGGATAAACAACTGAGGCATCCCTATTATAAGCTCTCTCGATACGCTTGCCTATAAAGTGGCTTATCCCTACAAAGTTGTCCACACGCCTAGCATTATCGACGTCCCACTTTCTAAGAACCTCGACCACCATGCGAATTATCACCTCTAGGGGATGATTAGAAAAATAAGCCCCGTATTGATCCCAAATATATCGCATGGGCGTTAGGCAATAGCACAGGTGCCCGACACCTTTAGGCACAACGACATTTTTGGCAGCGCAGTGACTTATGCTTACGACTAGGTCGTAGGGATTGATCTTATGCGCCTCATTAAGCTTTTCGCTCAAATCCCGAGCTAGCATGGGATAGATCGGCAGCAACCACCTATAATATCTCTTAAGTAGCGGCAACCTGTTAAAACAAGACGCTGTAACTCGGCGTTGCTTAATAGTGTCGCAGATAGCTTCTGGATCGTAAAACAGAGTAAAAATTTCGGCCTGTGGAAAGATATCGCACAACACTTTTAAACAATACTCCCCGCCTCGCATCCCAAGCAACCAATCGTGAACAACTGCAATTCTAGCTTGCCTAGACTGACTGACCACGGCATCGCACATTGCTACCTCATGGTCACTAACCACTAGCTCGCCTACTGTAAAACACTTCGTCACTTTGCAAGGAATCTAGCGAGAGGGCTGATTCATAGACGGCAATAGTACGCCTAACGACCTCACCTCGATTAAACAATCTCGCTCGCGCAAGGCTTTTACATATTTTTTCCCTACACCCCTTCTCATCCGCCAAAGCTCGCAACAACGCCTCTAATAGGTCGCGACTTCTAGCTCCACTGCTATACCAGGCATGCTCGCCACAAAGTTCCTTAAGCGCAGTAAGTGGCGTACATATAACCGGTGTCCCAGCAGCCATGGCTTCCAGAGCAACCAAACTGAAGCCTTCCTCTAACGACGGGATGACCACTGCACGAGCGTTCTTGTATAACGCGCATAACTCTCTAGTAGTTGGGGCCTTAATTGTTCGTATACAGTTCACTAATCCACGACGGGAGATAATACGCGAACAGGATGCGGAGGAATCCCATTCCCCTACTATAACTAATTCATCGACGCCAAGACTGCCTCCCTCCGCCTTACGGTTTTTTAGTTTATGAAAAGCCTTCAATAGACTAGCAAGGTTTTTGTGAGGTCTCCCATTGCCGACAAACAACAGGTAGTTAGACGCCAAGCCGTTAGTATGAGACGACGCAAACATTTCCTTCTCATCCTGAACTAACATATCCTTCCGCAGGGCATTGGGAACGACGACAATCGGCGTATGGCAATCGGCAAAATATTTCTTTATCTGACTCTGGCTATAGCGGCTAACAGTAATTACGCGACTTGCTCGCCGCAAAGCAGAGGAAATAAGTTTTCTCGCCACTGGCCGATGATAAAAGCTATCGGGGTGAGAAACGTGAATGACATCGTGAACCGTGATGATACTCGGTATGCCTAGGAAAAAAGGCAATGTATAATGCGGACTGTGATACAAAGAGTGATTTTTTAGAATTTTTTGCTTTCTTAGCGGGAGTAAAAAATATTCGCTAAAAGAATACTTCTTCGCCCCGTCGTACAAAAAATCGACCTCGCCACCCCACTCTGCAAGACATTCCCTGACGTATTCGCCAACCTCGGACTGTTCTGCTACTACATGTGGAGCGAGCAGTAGCGAAAAGTCCACTCCCGTCTTAGAACTTCCGCCAAGCTCCAAATAGCCGTTAATGAGGTTTTCTATATAGACGCCAACCCCCCCGTCACCGAGTTTCCTCGCATCAAGCAATACTCTTATACTCACAGCAACCTAGAAAAAAAAACTACATAACGCCAACGACTCTACGCATCTCTTCTGACCTTGCGCATTCCTGCGTTTTCTCGTTATCGCCAACAGATATGACTTCCCTTACTGCGTATATTTTCTTATTTTGGGACTCGTGATACGTGCGGACTAGAATTTCCGCCATTAATCCAAAACAGACAAACTGTAAACCAATTAGCACGAGCATTGCCCCTAGCAATAACATCGGGCGGTTTCCTATAGCCTGACTTAAAAATATTCTCTCATAGGCAAGATAAAGCAAAATAATCCCTCCCAATCCGCCAGAAAGCATTCCCAATCCACCAAACATGTGAATCGGTCTAGTCGAAAAGCCCAAGAAAAACTTAACCGTCAAAAGATCCAGCAGCACTCTAAATGTTCTAGAAATTCCGTACTTGGAACGGCCCGCTACCCTGGGGCGATGGTTTACCGGAAGCTCGGCAATTTTAACACCGCTCTCAGCGGCAAGTGCTGGAATAAATCGGTGCATCTCGCCGTACAAGTTAATGCTCTTAGCTACATCTCGCTTCATGACTTTTAATGTGCACCCATAGTCATGCAGATTAACATTGGTTGTTTTTGAGATAATTTTGTTAGCAATGAGAGAGGGAAGTTTTCGACTCAGCATTGCATCCTTTCGATTTTTTCGCCAACCGGCAACCAAATCGAAGCCCTCGTCTAACTTCTTAATCATTCGAGGAATTTCAGCAGGATCGTTTTGCAAATCTCCATCCAGAGTTACAACTATTTCACCTCGCGCATAATCGAGCCCGGCAGCCATTGCGGCGGTTTGACCAAAATTTCGCCTAAACACTACTACGCGTATCCGCGAATCAGCACCTGCCTCTTCGCGCAAAATATTACAAGTTTCATCCTGCGAACCATCGTCGACAAAAACAAACTCGCAATCGAATTCCGCCCCCTCAGCCATCTGCCTAAGTTCCCTTAGCAAAGGCCTGACGTTAGCAGCTTCGTTAAACAACGGAACGACTACAGAAACTAGTTTCATTTATACGAGAATCTCCTACAAAATAACAACGAAATACTCTTGTATCGCATAAAATAAGGCTTTATGTCTAGCTATTCAAGGTTCATTTATAGGTGCGACGCAGGGAGAGACAGCTCAAATATTGTCTTGGCACAGCCGCTAATATTAACTTAACATCATATTAAGATAACTAGGCACAATATCTACAATAAGAAATTCGCGAATTTAATAAATATGATGAAATTACTCCCTGTTTGCTTGCTGCTAATTTGCTTCCTTGGAATATTATTAGTTCGGGAGCTAGCTGCCCAGCCCCTTGGACGTTCACTGTCACAATTAGATTTCGACGAGGTGCCAAAACCAGAAAAAGATCCTCTCGAAGAAATTTTAAACGAAACACTAGAGTCAGGTGAGTTAAAGAAGGAAGGGCCGGAAAATTCGGCGGATATCGAGAATTCAGCAAAGACGACGGCGTTAACCCCTGCGAATGGCACTAATCAACAAAAAAATGGCGCCACACAAAAAGACCGCGGGCTAAGTATGGTTGGAGCTGGCAATAGCGAAGTAAAGAGAATCTCGAGCCTGCAAAACATCACGATTAGAATGGACTCAAATGAGCTAGCCGATAACAGCATGCTTATTCCGCAGCTCAAAGGTTCGCTAACGGATGAGCCCGATCGAAGCATAATTACAAGCACCGCGAGTTGGAATACCAATAAAGCTGGCATGTGCGCAGATCCGCATGATGGTAACAACAAATGCAAGAAGGCCGCTGCGTTAAAGGAATTGCTAAATCGCTTTTCTGGTAGCGATGATTTTTTTATTGGGCACTGCAATAATATTTGCAAAAATAAAAACGATGTCGGCGCACTGCTATCCCTAGACCCATTAAAGCCAGATAAAATGACTTTTGGCCTGCAAAAAACGGATAAAGTCTGCAAGTATCAAATGAAAAACACAGAAGAAAGTTGGAAAGTTTTGAGGCTTAAATCCATCACATGCACTTGCTTGCCAAGGTCAAGTTGTAACGTCAAATGACATTTTCGCATTTGCTTATAAAAACCGGAAAAACTGGCAAATGCAGAGCATAAACTATAAGCACGTTTTTAAGTTTCTTTTTTGCTTAAATGTCGTGCTTACAGCTTCCTTCTTTACTTACTGGCAAAATTACCAGCAACCATCGGCTTTTTTCTGGGACGAGAATTACCATATCGCTAGCGCTCAAAAGTACTTGAACCGAGTATTTTTCATGGAGCAGCACCCTCCGCTAGGAAAATTATTAATCGCCCTGGGCGAAAAACTCTTAAACGCCAATCAGCAAAACGATTCCTTCATAAACAGCGATTATGCCAAAGATATGCCTAAAGGATTTAGCTTCGCCGGTTATAGGTTCTTTCCAACTCTTTCGGCTTGGCTAAATTCTGGACTTTTTTTTGCTATATTGTTGCTAGCTACAAATCGGTACGTACTATCTCTATCTCTATCGTCTCTCTACATTTTTGAAAATGCCAACATAGTTCACTCGCGCTCTGCCATGCTAGAGGGGCCACTGCTTTTTTTTATCGATCTAGCAATTTTGCTGTTTTTGTTGGCGTGGAAATTTAGAGAGCACTGGAGTGCGCGCAATCTTATCCCTCTTTTTTTTGGCATTTCTCTAGGTTGCGCAATCAGTACAAAGCTAACGGGCTTAATCTTGCTTATACTTTTACCAGCTTCCTTTTTTATTTTCAGAGATAAGGTTTCTCGCTTTCTTGCCTTTGCCGTTATTTCTACTACCTCAGCACTGTTAGCGATTGCGGTCATCTGGCAGATTCATTTTAGCCTTGGCGAGCGCGTTATTGGAGGACTCCCCAATGAGGGCTATTACGGCGCATCCGAGGAGCTAAAAGATATTATAGACTCAAAGGAGTCTCTAACATTTGAGAATTTCTTTTGCATGCTGCGCGATTCTGTTAGCTACGTAGCTACGTACAACAAAGGTGTTCCGCGGCTAGATTTATGCAAGCCCGATGAAAACGGCAGTCCGTTTTTCTTATGGCCAGTTGGGGGTCGGTCGATAAATTATCGCTGGGAGGAAGTGGGTTCGCAGAGTTACCGTTACCTATATCTACAGGTAAACCCCGCCATTTGGCTGTGTGGCCTGATGGGCGTGCTTTTAACTGTCGCACTGCTCCTGTCGGATCTTCTTTTTGTAGAGCTGCGCGGCCAAAAAAGCGAAAGAAATTATTTCTTAATCATTACTTTTCTTTCGCTCTACCTGGCTTACATGCTAGCGATGAGCCGGTTTGAACGCGTTATGTATTTATATCACTACTTTCCTGCGCTGATCTTCAGCTTCATCCTTTTTGCGCTGGCAGTCGGCGAAATTAAATCAATTGCAGGGCGAAAATTGGGCGCCACTTACCGGCTTAAAAGCGCAATTGCCTTCATTTTAATTACCCTAGGATGTTACTGCTATTATTATCCCCTAACGTACTACCAGCCAATTTCTAATAAAGACCTGCGAGATCGCGCTATCCTGTCTATTTGGGATCTCCGCTGTGCTAAATGTGAACGCAATAATTACACCCTTACGCCCAAAAGCTAGTTTGCTCAAATTTAAGTAGACTTGTCGTCCATCCTGGCATAAAATGTCGCCCTATTGAACGCAAGCAGCACAGAGCACATATAGCGACGCTTAAGTAGTGTGGGAAAAGAATTATGTCACAGGAAATACGAGAGATATTCGAGCGCGTTACTGAGAGTTACAGCTTTCCCATCCGCGTGGGAAGTCGCTGTGAAGCAAAGACGTTTTATCGCGTTGAAAGCTTGACGCGTTCGGATTTAGAAACTTGTGCTGCTTACGTGGCGGAACGAATTATTAAAGTCTGTTACCCACAAAAACCTGAAAAGCTAATTAACCTTCCAGGTGGATACACTGCCTTTGCCGAGGTCTTGAGCAAAGAGCTTTGCCATTCTAGCGAACCGTTAGAAGTGCTATCACTTTCTAGCCTAAATCCAAACAATGGCGGGGTCGCTGCAGTTAGGCAAAAGCGAGTGGTGTTAGTGAATGACGTCATTACGACCGCCAGATCCTGCTTGGAAGCTCATAGCAAGATGACCATCATGGGCGCAAACGTCATGTGCTGGGCAGCCCTAGTCGATCGCACTTTCGGCCCAGGCCCGGTTCCAGTTGTTGCTGCCTTTACCGGCGACCCAGTTACGCTGCTTGAGCCAACTTAAGCTTGCTTGTGTTAGATGGCAGACAGGCCCCAGAAGCTAAAACTTCCACGCATCTATGCAATTGCAAACGTCGATGAGCCGGAAAATGCCTTGCCGTTTATTGAACGCCTTATCGACTGCAAAATTGGCCTAATTCAGCTAAGGGCGAAGGCTCTTTGCGACAAAGACTTCCTCGAAATCGCAAAGGCGGTGGTGCATTTAGCTCACGCCAGAAGCAGTGGGCAAGTTCGTTCGCTTATTACAATAAACGATAGGCCAGACATTTGCGCACTAAGCAGAGCAGACGGGCTACACGTCGGTCAGGACGATATTCCCCCTAGCGAAGCTAGGCGAATAATCGGCAAAGACGCCATATTGGGATTTTCTACTCATAATCTAGAACAGCTTCAAACAGCCGACTGGAGCAAGCTCGATTACTTAGCCTTCGGCCCTATCTTTAAGACTTCAACAAAAAAAGACCACGATCCACCAACTGGCTTAGGCCTGCTTGCTCAAGCTGCAAAGCTTACATCGCTCCCGCTAGTAGCAATCGGCGGGATAACTTTTGAGTCCACAAAGGAGGTTTTACAGGCCGGTGCAAACTCAGTAGCAATGTGTTCAGCTTTAACGAAAAGTGTTCGACTAGACGACCTTGTTGGAAGTATCGCAGCCATCGACGGCACCACCGCTTGAGGGGGCACCGAACAATAATGGCGGATCTTGAAGTTCAGCGCCAATTGCTTTTATGTGATGCCAAAGTTCTTTTGCCTTATTTTTTAGCTCGTCGTCGAATATCTCAACGGAATTTGGAATCCTCAACAATCTATCTAAAGCGAGCATGGTATGCAGCGACGGCACCTTGTTTTCCGCAACTCTAGCTGCAATTTCTGCTATGAACTCCGCAACATCTTCTCTTGTCTCGAATTTCTCCTTTGCCGTTGTCTTCGGTTTTTCTTCAGCCATCTTTCTTCTCCTCTCTCTCATTTAATAACTAATATAGGATGAGCTTCCGTTAGTCCAAGGATATTAATTCTATTGCCTGCCGATAACGCGATTTAGAATCGTAAGGGTCAATTAGTATCGGTTCAGCAAGACTTACCGCCTGCGTAAGAACTCTTCGCGGTTCAATGCCCTCCCGCACAAATACCAGCGCAATTTCCTCAGCACGGCGTTGAGTAAGATGAGTTGCATATGCAGAACTCGGATCCTCTACCGTAACGTAAGACGCGATTACGACTCGCGACCAGGGTCTGCTTTGCTTTGTCATGCGAGCCATCTCCTCCACTAACACAACCGACTCATCTCGCAACTTAGTACTGTCGCCGTCAAAAAAAAGATCGGCTGGGTATAGATCTCTGTTCGGATGAAGCTCAATACGACGAGCATATTGCTCCGCCAGAACCTCCTGAACCCAAATTAGTTCCCGAGCACGAGCGATTTCCCCTTCTCTCCTTAGGCGGTCTTCCTCTAGTAAATCTACACCTAAACCAGAAAACATTCCCCATACCGCACCCAACCCAGCTCCAACCCATGCACCAGGGCCAGCCCCGGCGCTCAACTGAGCGCCGGTCACAGCACCACTACCCGCTCCCATAATAGCACCATACCAAGTGCCTGCTGCTTGCTTATCCGGCCCAGGAACGGGCACGTCGATTGGATTATTTGGAACAGGGAAACATCCCGTCATGAGTAGAAAAAACAATCCGAAAACAAATGTGCAGCGAAATCTCATGCGTTTAGAAGCTATATAAGCCCTCAGACCAGCAAATTTTCAATTGCGAGCTCTAGGAACGTGTGACTAAACTAAAAACTACGTATTGATATTATTATTTATAACGTTTGGTGAGGACTTAGCAATAACCAAACGCGGGACAAGAGAACCCATTAACAATAGACCAACATCCGCTCAACTAATTTAGCCCAAGAACACTGTTAATAGTTCCGCTTACCCCTAGACATACCGAACCAAGCTTATTGGGGCACATTAAAGCTACCTTACTCACATAGGATCCCGTCTCGATTCTAAAATTATTCATAGGCATAACCAGCATCGTATGTGTGAGATTCCATGACTCAGGATAGCTTCCTCTGTTCATAGTCATGCCGCTCGCCGCAGTCACTCTCACAGTGTGGTTGCAGCCAGAGTACAGCAGTAAAACGAACAAAAATAAGCGAATTTTACTACTTACTAGAAAACTTAAGATCTCTCCCATAACTAAACGCTTCGCGCAGGCGATGTAGCCACTCAAAAAAATCGAAGAAAGCACTATTATTATGCCTTAATCTACCTAAAATAACAAGCAGCTACTACTACTCCACAGGGAAATGATTATCTACATGTGGAGCATGGTCGAAGTTTAGGGAGTAAACTCTTAACTTCCCACCAAAACGGCGACGAACCTCTTGGGGCGAAACATTTCCGACGATTACAATAACTAAGTCGCTAGGTTTTACGTGGCGTTTTGCGGCTGCAAGTGAGCTAGCGCTAGTCACGGCGGCTATTTTGTCTAAATAGCTAGAATCGAAATCTTTTGGATATTTGAGTAATTCGAGAATCGCATTCCTCTCTACGACAGAGCGCGCATTCGGGAATTTAAAGACGAAACTGCGGTTTATTTGATGTTTTGCCTCCTCATAAGCACTAGGCGCAGCCATGTCAGTAGCGCTCTTGATTACTAGATCTTTAACTCGTTCTACGGCATTTAGCGCCTCGGCGTTTCGAGTTTGCAAAGCGATTGCATACGTCCCGGCAACTGGACCTCCGCTAAAGTCCCCATAAATTGAGTAGGCTAGGCCAAGTTTGGAGCGAATCTCGGAAAAGAGCAAACTGCCCCAAGCGCCGTCACCGAAGTACTTGTCATAAACTGCTAAGTCATACATATCGGGATGTAGCCTTTGCGGCCCCAAGTGACCCATGACGATAGTAGATTGATCAAAATCGCG
>JADLFC010000093.1 GCA_020845775.1 Deltaproteobacteria bacterium | reverse complement strand
TTAACTTTCTCAATCTCTTTCAGTATTCTTGCAAAATGAGGCTTAAAAGAGTTTACTACCTTTATGCGGCGGAGCGATTTTCCAATATTTGATGACAGCGAGCTCATCTATCTCGATTCGGGGGCGTCGGCGCAAAAGCCGAGGAGAGTAATTGAGGCTCTCGATAACTTTTATCGCACAAGTTACGCCAACGTGCATCGCGGGCTTTATACCTTAAGCGAAAAGGCTACTAGCATGTTCGAGGGGGCGCGCACGAAAGTGGCGCGGTTTATCGGAGCGGAGTCCACTGAGGAAGTAATTTTTACCCGGGGCACTACGGAAAGCATTAATCTAGTAGCTCATTGCTGGGGAAGAAGTTTTATTGGGTCTGGAGACGAAATTGTAAGCACTATCATAGAGCACCATTCTAATTTTGTTCCCTGGCAACAATTGGCCTTAAATGTTGGGGCCAAAATTTCTTTTGTTGGACTTACCTCGGAAGGTGATTTCGATCGAGCGGAATTTTCGCGGAGGCTTAACAAGAAAACTAAACTCGTGGCCATAACGGCGCTGGCAAACGGTTTAGGCATTAAACTTCCCATTAAGGAGTTAATTGAAGAAGCTCATGCTGTCGGGGCCATTGTGCTCGTCGATGCGGCGCAGAGTGTAGCGCATGAGGCAATCGACGTTAGGGCTTTGGATGCCGATTTTGTGGCCTTTTCGGGGCATAAGATTTATGGGCCGACGGGCATAGGCGTTTTATATGGCAAGCGCAAGCTTTTAGAAGAAATGCCCCCATTTCACTACGGCGGCGATATGATCTTGTCGGTAAGCGTTGAAAAAACCACATTTAACACCTTGCCGCACAAATTTGAGGCTGGAACGCCGCATATTGCCGGAGTAATCGGTTTATGTGCGGCGCTGGATTACGTAGCTGAAATCGGCTTAGAAAAGATAAGCGCCCACGAAGCTAAGCTCGTTAAACTCTTAGAAGAGCGGCTTTCGCAAATAAAGGGGGTGCAAATGCTTGGCCCCCGAGGAAAGCACCATGCTCTAGTTTGCTTTATCGTTAACGATCTTCACCCTCACGACTTAGCGCAGTTTTTAAACGAAAAACAAATAGCAATTCGCGCCGGCCATCACTGCGCCCAGCCGCTGTTACATCACTTTGATATCGTAGCTAGTAGCCGGGCAAGTTTGGGGGTATATAATACCGAGGCCGACATAGACGCCCTGTGCCGCGGCATAGAAGAAGCAAAGAGATTTTTTGGGATTTGCTGATTTTTAGGCCGATTTTACATTGATAATATTTGAGTAGAAGAAGTTTTACTCGTCTCTAGTGTTTTTCCCCTGTTGTGGGGAGGAAGAGGAGAGATGAGGGGAAGCATTTTTTATTTTGGCGCTCTTCGCGCGAAGGGTGCTTAAAGGTTTTTAGACGGGAGGAGGGGTGGAGTATGGCAAATGGAGAACTTTTCACTAAGGAGAAAATTGTTTATTGTTTGAAAAAACTGAGAGAAAGAAGAAAGGAAACCAAAAAATATTTCCTTATTCTTCAAAATGTAACAAAACCGCTCACTCAAGCGGTTCTGTTAATGAGTTGCACTCGCCGCGGATTGATATCTGCGGTAAATGAATTACAGGAGTCGTTAGCCGAGGGGGTTTCTGTCGTTTATACCGGGCGGATCAACACCTCAGACCATCCAAGTATCGATTGTATTTATCGGTGGGAATTGGTCGATATAGCTAGGGGGAAATATGCTTTTGCTGCCAGGCGGCAGGAGGTTCCGACTTATTCGGCTGAGGATCTTCGCGTTATTGTTCGCCGAGTTATAGCAAGGTGACTCATGCTTTTGTTAGTTTCCCGGCACCTTTCAAAGTCGTGGTGCCGGGCCTTCGTAAATGGTTTAATAGCTTTCTCTCGTCTCGATCTTATACCAAACTAAATTACTAAAAATATTCAGTATGGAAGCTTTCCCACTTATACCAAACTAAATTACTAAAAATATTCAGTATGGAAGCTTTCCCATTCGTTGGGCGCAAAGCTTTTGCAGAAATGCCAGCTTCCTGGCATTCTTGCGGCAATAATGCTAACTTGCTGGTATTATTAGCATTCCTTGCCTCTAACATTTTCATATTGGCGTTCTAGAAACGAAGAAGTGGATTTTCTGGTAGAACGAGCCGGCAAGGTGGTGTTAGCAATAGAAGTTAAATCAGGGAAAATCGATTCCCAGGCTTTAAAGTATCCTAAGTTCCGGGAGCATTTTCCACATACCCCCTTACTAGTGGCATCTCGCGAAGCCGATCGCAAACGCAGTATAAGCGACCAGATAGCCGTATGGCCGTGGAAGGATGTGCTGGAGGAGTTACGCCAAGTGGGACGAGTAGGTTAGCTTTTGCAATAGAAAAAAAGAGTGCGATTTCGATAGGTTGAGCACTCTAGGGTACATGTGTCAAAAAAATAGATGATTCTTGGCACGCTGTAAATGTGATTCATCGCTACGTAACAATTAAGAAGCGCCAGGCTGGCATGTTTGCAGACTCATGAAAATCTGTTGCTTATCGCTAGAATTTCATGATACAACAAATTCATGAAAAGAATTAGCTACTTAGAGATGATTGATTCGCACTTTCGACTTTTTAAAGTAGTAGCTCTTTTAGGCTCAAGACAGGTGGGGAAAACCACTGTGGCGCGGGATTATTGCGCGCGAATAGGGAACTTTCCTTG
>JADLFC010000092.1 GCA_020845775.1 Deltaproteobacteria bacterium | reverse complement strand
TAGCGGAAAACCCAGACTTTCCGATAGCAAGAGCACATCGACTAGTAACGGAAAGAGCGATGGAAGGACTGAAGAAGTGTATCTGGTGAACCGAGATAGAATGCTCATTGCAGGTTCAGAAGGCCTAAGTCACAGCGCTTTTCAACAAAAAATTTCTAGCTTTCCAGTCGAGCAATGTTTCATACGAGGCCGAGACGAACACGGCCAATGGAACAATTATAAAAAAACAGAAGTCGTTGGCTCATCGGCCTGTCTGATTTTTGAGGATTTTGCCTGGACGCTCGTAGTGGAGCAAAGTGTTGCAGAAGCTTTTGGTGCTCTTTCTGACGTTAGGGATCTATTCCTAAAGATAGTATCTGGGACTCTTGTGCTGGCAGTAGTCGTTGCATGGTTTTTTGCTGGTAGGTTAACACGACCAGTTTTATTATTGCAGGAAGAGGTTAAGCGTTTGGAAAAAGGCGCTCTCACCGAGCCGCGTAGTATAGAATCAAATGACGAGATCGGAGATTTGGCTCGATCTTTTAAGTCTATGGCTGTCAAACTGTTGGAAAGTCAAAAGAACTTGGCCGAGCAGGCATCTAAGACCTCAGATAGCCTTGCGGATACACAAAGAAAAAATGACGCCTTGCAAAGAGTGCAGGCTGAAATGACGGAAATTTTAAGAGAGCTAGACGGCGAAAGGGTTAAATTCAAGGATAGCGAGGAAAAGCTTAGGACTATTATTAAAACGGCGCTCGACGGGATTATTGTGATTGATGAGAAGGGTTTAATAGATACGTTTAACCCAGCTGCTGAAAAAATGTTCGGGTACTCGGCAGAAGAGATTTATGGGAAAAGCATTAACATGCTCATGACAGAGCCTCATCGCAGCGAGCATGATTCCTATATTCAAAGGTATTTGGCAACTGGAGAGGCGCATATTGTGGGGGTGAGTAACCGCGAAGTTAAAGCTGTGCGCAAAGACGGTTCGGTTTTTGATCTCGAATTAGCGGTAAACGAGATGTTTGTTGGTGGCAAACGCCTATTCGTTGGGATAGTAAACGATATCACTGCGCGCATAGAGGCTAAAGAGTTATTATTGCAGCAAAAGAAGGATGTTGAAAGTGTAAACTTGGAGCTAGATCGCTTTGTCTATACGGCGAGTCACGATTTGCGAGCACCGCTGCGTGGCATTTCCACTTTCGCGCAGTTTATCAAGGCGGATAATGAAAAGAAACTAGATGAGCGAAGCAAGGATTACTTGGATAGGATTATTAAAGGCGTTAGCCGCCTTAGTAGTCTCATAGATGACCTGCTGAAGTTGTCGCGCATTTCGAGAATTAGAAATCCATTTGAGCTAGTAGACGTGAAAGCCCTGATTAAAGGGGTTGTAGAAGGAATTGAATTGGAAATGGAAAATCATAGTGTCGAGCTAGATTTTCCGTCGCCAATTCCGCAAATAGTGGCCGATAGAATTAAGCTTGGCGAAGTTTTTTTAAACCTCATCAGTAATGCGATTAAATTTTCGTCGAAAAACAACAAGGATAAGCCTCGGGTTCAGATAGGATATGCCTCGAGAGAAGGATTTCACGAGTTTTCGATAAGAGATAACGGCATCGGTATCGACCCGGCTTATCACGAGAAAATATTTGACATATTTCAGCGTTTGCATAAGGCCGATGAATACGAGGGCACAGGAGCGGGCTTAAGTATTGTGAAGCGAATTGTAGAGGATCACGGAGGCAGCATTCGCGTTGAGTCAGAATTGGGCACGGGCACAAATATTATTTTTACTATTTCTAAGAACCTAAAGGCTGATTCCTAAGCTGCGCCTATGCGCTTATAAAGTGGTTCTGGAAAATGCAGGTTTATTGCGCTGAGGGCAGTTCGGTAGTTAAAGTTTTAAGGAGATCTTTGGCTTCCTCGTTATTTGGCTCTCTTTTTAGCACCTCCTCAAAACAGTAGTTGGCGAGTGCAGTTTGGTTTAGCTTGCTATAATCCTTTCCTAACCAAAGCCATAAATGTATTGGCTGTGGACAAATTCTCGTCAGGGCGTTTAGCTTTTGTATTCGCCTGTTTCTATTAAAAGTCGTTAACGCGTCGCTCACCATTTCATCAGTTCCAGGGCAAACTGCCGCGATTTCGTCGAGCGGAGAGGATTTCGGCTGCACACTGTCGGAGTGCTCGGAATTGGTCTGCGGACTGCCTTCGGCTCGACTTTTAGGTGCTGCGGTGGCAGTAGTCGCGCGGCGCCTTTTTCTTACTTCCAGCTGGCGCGATGCTTGGTAGGCTACTGTGTCACTAATTATGCCTACGGAAGATCCCTTTCCGGGCATGCCTCCAACTGCTAGCGGAGACACCCAGCTAGGCACACCACTGGGGAAAGCGCCACTTTGAATCAATATGCTTTGCTCCTCTATGCTCGGCACGCCCAAGCTGCAAGAGACGAAACATAACGAAAACGCAGGCAAAAGTATTGCCATACGCGAAAATTCTAAAATGCTAAATGTGCGCCACAGCATATATGAGTTGACATCAATATTTGTCGTTACCTAATTAAATGCTTTCTATTAGTGTAATAACCGTAGTCAACATACATGCGCGATGCATCGAGACCATCGTTTATTACTAATCCGAGTATCCGCGAACTTCCAATGGCATTAATTGCGTCCCTCACCACTCTTTTTGGCGTCGTCCATGCACGTACGACTAGGAGCATGCTGTCGACTATGGAGCTAATAGTGATCGGTTCTGAGCAAAGCATAGTCGGTGGGCAATCTAAGATAATGTACTGATAATGTTTTCGAAACTCGTTCAAAATAGTTGCAAGTTCAGGACGCTCGATTATTTGAGTGGGATCATTTACGGGAGTGCCCGTAGATATTACGTCCAAGCGATTAGACGCATGTTGGATAACTTCATCGCTGGTGACTTTGTTTAGGACCAAGTCGGCAAGACCGGGCCTGTCTGGGATATTGAAGAATGTATGAACTGACGGTCTCCTCAAATCGCAATCGATTAGCAAAGTTTTTCCCAAAGGGTCTATGCTTAACGCTCTTGCTAGATTCGAAGAAACGAGGCTTTTCCCTTCCTCTGGAAGTGCACTAGTTACCGCTAGGAGGCGATAACTTTGTTGTCCCAAATTGCTTCTCTCTATTTTAGCACGCAGTACTCTAAATCGCTCCGCCGTGACGAGGTTGTTAATTTCGCCGTTCCCAACTAGGATGCTACCCTCATAAAGAGGGTTGTCCTGCTTTAGCTGAGAGCGAGAGGGGGAGGGATCCTCACTGGTAGCTCTTTTGTTACTAACTAGCGCGACTGGGTCGGCGCTTTGCTGGGAAGTCAGCGGTTCTGCTGAAGGCTCAATCGAATCGTTGTTAAGGTGTAAATCTTTAACTTCTTCTGCTGACATCGCTGTTAAGTTCCGCTGTGTTACTCTATATACAAATACAAGTCTGCTATCGTTTTTTCTCTAAATAGCTAACCAATAAAATCAACAAGCGTTAGCCTAATTAATACTGCAATGCCTGCAAATAATAGGGCGGACATTAGTACGGAAAGAATCGTTTCTTTCTGTCTCTTAGATAGAGCTTGATTTGTTGGCATTGGGGGGATGACCCCAATAACCGCTAGGCCGGTTTCCTTTTCGAGCTCCTCCTTTGATTTGAACGAAAAATTAAAGAAGTAACGCAAAAGGCAAATTGCAAAGAAGCAGCTAGTCGACAAAATAACTCCTGCCACAGATATTATGAGCCGCGGTGGGCCAGCGGCAAAAATAGGTGGCTGTGGAGGGTCGATTATCTTAAATTGAGCGTGTTTTTGGCTTCTTACTAAACTATTTTGCAGCGCAGCATTGCTCTTGGCCGCCAGTAGTTTCTGATAGTTATCCTTAATGCTTTCGTAATCGCGTCTTATTTTTATTAGTTGTTGTTCCGCAATCGGCATCGCTTCAATGTCCTTTTGCAGCGCCGCGATTTGCTCTTTAAGCGCTGTGCTCTCCTTCTGCAGCGAGCTGTCTTGAACGTCTAGTTCGTTTATGCGATGTCTCACCGCTAGGGCCGAAGCGGATGATGTTGCTGGTCTTCCGCCGCGACTTCGCTTTGGCCTGCTAAACTGCTGGCGCTGCAATGCCTCAATCTGTTGCTTCGTTAAAATTATGTCTGGATGTTCGGGCGAGTATTTGCTTTCTAAGGTTGCCAGTGTCTCCTTAAGTTCCTCCAGGCTGGTGTCGCTCGCTGCACCGTCAGGGTTGTTATTGGCCGGAGCAATATGTCTATTCAGCTCGGCCAATTCGTTTTGGAGGTTAGCTCGTCTTAGAGAGTTCGCAGACAAAACCTGAGCGTTAGTTTGTAGCTGTGCCTGTAGGTTGCCTAACCTCGCAATGGCTGCGTCTAGGTGTTCGGGTAGCCTAGTAAAGTTTTCGCGAATGAACTGTTGAACCTGTTGCTCAGTGGATTCCAAAGTTTGTCTAGCCTTCCTAAGTTCGCTGTCGAGAAATTCTTCGGTTCCCTCTATTTCGTTTTTGTTTCCCAATAAGCTTTCTTCTACAAAAAGATTTGAAAGCGCCTTTATCACTTCGTAAGCTACTAAAGGGTCGCTATGTCTAAAGCTCAATTTAAATACCTGTAACAACTCAACTCCGGTAGCGGTTGTAACGGGCTGGATGCCAATGTGCGAGCGGAATTTTGCGGTAGCCAATTCGGCGCGACCTATGCCTCCTATCGTTGGATAGAGATCGAAGTTATTGAGGATTGTTTCTAATTGTGAGCGCGATAAAATATTTTGAGCAACTGACTCCAGCCTCTCTCTCATGTCCTCCTTTGAAGGAGTCTCTATAAGTTTGGAGGAAATTTTTGGCGCCTGTATGGATAGCAAAGTTCCTGCATCGTAATAGTTAGGCAGCATCAGAGAAGCCATTCCAGCTAGAGCTAGGAGAACGACACTAGGCCCAACAGCTACGTTCCAATAGCGCATTATCGCTCGACTAATTATAGTGAATATCTCAATTGGAGATTTTTCTTCGGGCTGGGAGAAATCCATATTTTTGCCGTCTTATCTTTGCCACATGGCGATTCTTGTCCTATGATCCACTGATATGCAAATATAAAAAAAAAGCATGCATTTTATCTCAAAATTTATGTATAAAAGTCAAGTAGTTTCCCGCCCATTACCCATAAATAGGTCTTTACTAAGTTGTTTGAATTATTGTTGTTGTATATTAATTTTGACGTTTTTTTGGGCCTGTAAACATGAGAGCCCAGAAGAAAAATTTAGGAGATTAGTGCAAGAATCCGAGAACTACATTTCTCAACAAAAGCTTGAGGAGGCGAGGATAGTATTGCTTTCGGCGATTGAGAGTAACCCTAGTGGTGCAGAGGCTCATTATTCTTTGGCTAAGGTATTAGCAAGACAGAGAAATTTCTTAGCCGCCGTCCAAAGTTATCGAACTACATTGGAGCTAGACCCCGCGCATCCCGAGGCGAGAGCTCAGTTAGTGTCATTGTTGCTCGCTGCTGGGCAGTACGAGCTAGTGGGGAGTGAAATCGATAAATTGGCTACTGACAACCCTGAGGATGAAAATGTTCTTTTGCTGAAAGCTACTTTGGAAAGGAAGAAGGGGAACTTGCCAGCATCAAAGGAAATTCTTGAAAAACTTTATAGCACGCATGCTAACAACATTGCCGTTTTGGCTAGCCTGGCAGATGTCTGTTTTGCTGAGGGCGATTATGAACGAGCGAAGAAACTTTTGTCGTTAGCAATCGAACGCGACCCCAAGAACGCAGTGGTAAAGATTGCCTTAGCCGATATGCACTCCCTTAAGGGTAGGTTTGACGACGCTCAGGCGCTTATCGAGGATGCCATTAAGCTAGACGAAAAGGATGCTAGCTTGCGGATGTATTTTGGCAACTTTTTTTTGCGCCGAGGGCTTGGTCACAAAGCAGTGGAGCAATACGAGAAAGTTTTAGAACTAGATCCTAGTAATATCGAAGCTCTGGATCTCGTGGTTGATTACTACATGTCTAATCGCCAGAAAGACAAATGGCTTAAGCTGGTGGACGTGGTTGTGGAAGAAGACGGAGGGCTGCAGGGTATGGTTCAGTACTTTCGGGCGCGCCGGAGCGAGCAGGAGCAGGATATAGAAGTGGCGCTTGGCCTTTATATGCAGGCACTTGAGCATTTGCCGAAGTTCTCACCGGTGTTTAGGCGAGTAGCGGAAATAGAACTATCGATGGGCAAGCGGTTTGAGGCAGTAGAGCATCTCAATCAAGCTGTTAAGATTAATTCTGCTGACGCAGGAGCGCGTTTAGCTCTGGCGCGCTTCTATCTGTCCGAAAAGGATATAGATAAGGCTTTAGAGCAACTTGACGCAATTTTACGCTATTATCCCTTTCACTTAAACGCGCACATTTTGCGCGCCGACATTTTCGTCCACCGAAAGAGGTTTGATGATGCGCGTAAGGTTTACGAGTTGCTGGTGTCCAATTTTATGGATAATCCCATCGGCTACTACAGGCTCGGCCTATTGGAGGAGCAGAGAGGGGATACCGCGGCTGCTATTAGGTGGTATAAGTTTGCAACTTTGACGGACAGGAATATTTTGCCAGTCTTAAGAAGGCTTGCGCGCCAGTTTATTATACTAAAAGGTGATGCAAGTGGCGCGATAGAGGAGATTAGAAAATTAAAACTGCACAGCACAAGCTCAAGTCCCGAATACGATTTTGTTATTGCTTCGCTAATTATGAGCAAGCAGGATGTTTCAGTTGGCGATGCCAATGAGGCGAGGAGATTGCTAGCGGATGTTATCGAAAATAGGCCCAGCTTGGTAGAAGCTTATGGCGTTTTGGCAAGTATTGATGAGCGCGAATCCGATTTAGAAAAAGCAGTTAGCAATTACCAGCTCTTGCTTAGCAAAAAGCCTGAGCATGTGGCCTCATGGATGTTGTTGGCGAAACTTTATGAAAAGTCAAAAAATTTCAGCCAAGCTGCTGAGGCGTATAGGAAAGTGTTAACACTTAATCCTCGCCATGCCGTTGCTGCTAATAATTTGTCCTGGCTAATGGTGGAAAACCTAAATGGAGACCTGAACGAAGCCTTGCGCTTGGCCCTCGTTGCAAAAGAGTTACTACCTGAGGAAGGCGCCGTTTCCGATACCCTTGCCTGGGTTTACTACAAGAGAGGGCAGGGTAGGGCTGGCTTGGCATTTGCAAAAGAGGCGGTGGAACTGGCAAAAAGCGCTGCGTATGGGGAAGACATAAATAGAGAAATATTATATCATTTGCAGACAATAGCATCTTCAGTTGGCGGCGAGGGCTAGGTCGATAACATTGATGTGAGATAGAGAGTAATGGCTAATAATTTTCTTAGATTGTGCTCATCGTTGATTCTTATACCCGTTTTCTTGACGTCTTGTGTTATCCCTCAGGGCGGAAGTCCTTTGGAGGAGCTACTAGACAATTCGGGTGAAGAGGGTGCGTATAAAATTAAGGCCAACGATGTGCTGCATGTGGAGGTGTGGGGCGAGCCAAAACTTTCTGGTGACTTGGCGGTGAGGGATGATGGCAAGGTCACGATGCAACTGATTAACGATGTCAATGTGGCAGGATTTACTGCCCCGCAAGTAGCGAAGGCGATTTCGGACAAGCTCTCGAAATTCGTTCCATCTGCATACGTGGCTGTATCGGTTGTGCAGAGTGCACCGACTCGTTATTTTTTAGTGGGCAAGTTTGCCCGACCTGGACAGTATACCAGTGCTGGTAAGATTACTCTGCTTCAGGCGATTGCTACTGGTGGTGGTTTTGCGCCCTTTGCTAACGAAAACTACGTCACTCTTATACGCAAAACGGCTGAGGGCGAGATTCGATACCATTTAGACTATAACCGCATGATCGACAATCTCGAACCCAATCCATTTATTAAGGAAGGCGACACTATAGTCGTTCGCTAGTTCTTATGTGTAATTGGATCTAAAAATGAAATCCGTTGCGTATTTGGGGCCAGCGGGAACTTTCTCTGACTTAGCACTTAAGTGTTATGTTCGTTCTGAGAGCAGTCTGCCGTGCATTTCAATCGAAGAAGTCTTTTCTCATGTTTCGGATGGTTCGGTAGAATTTGGTTTTGTCCCGATTGAGAATTTAATCGAGGGGCCTGTTACTGAGACGTTGGATTTGTTGCGCAAGTATAACGGCAAAGTCTTTATTGCCGAGGCCTACTTGTTTGATATTTGCCATGCCGTTGGGATGTTTGACGATCATAGTTTAATGCCCAACGGACTTTTTGCACCCGAACTAGTCACCGATATTTATTCCCATCAGCAGGCTTTAGGGCAGTGCTCTACTTATCTTCGAAGAAAGTTCCCCAATGCTAGATTTTGTGCGGTTGGCAGTAGCGCAGAAGCAATTAATATGGTTAGGGACCGACGTTTTTCCACGGCTGTCGTGGTAGCAGCGGCAGAAACTTTGCGGGCCAATGGATTTAAAGTCATCGCAGAAGATATCGCGGATGTTTCTCAAAATAAGACGCGCTTTGTGCTGTTAGCGCGGGGCGAAGTATGTGATGTAAACGAGCTATCGCCAATTGCAACTGACGGTGCCGCGAATCGATTTGCAATCTCAAAGTCCTACGTGACATCAATCGTAATCGATCCGGGCAAAGATAGGCAGGGCTTATTGGTGGAGATACTAAATGTCATAAGCGTGCAAAATGGGGTTAATATTATTTCAATTCACTCACGGCCCGACCTCAGAGGTGGTTTTTTGTTCTACATGGATCTCGAAGGGAGCCTTAATGATGCGGTGATAAGAAACTGTTTGGTTTGCTTGGGTGAGTATTGTCGCGAGGCCACTCTGGGGACAGTTGAATTTCGAGTGTTTGGCTCATACAAGAGCAAGGCTTTCGAGCCCCCGCCATTTTCAACCATTGGCATAATAGGAGGTGAAGGGAAAATGGGGCGGTGGTTTAGTAAGTTCTTTAGTAAGGTGGGTTTTGAGGTCATTATTTATGACCTCAAAACGTCGGTAAGCCTTGAGGAGCTGATGAGAAGAGCGGAAGTCGTTATCGTTAGTGTTCCGATGTCCGAGCTTGGCATCGTTATCGAGTCCATTGCGCCTTTAGTTAGAACAGACCATCTGTTAGTGGAAAATTTTTCTATTAAGAACAAGAGCCTCTTAGCCATCGATGGCGCTGTAGCTGACGATTGTGAGGTTTTGGGGATACATACTCTTTTTGGACCTGATGTGGAGACGATAAGTGGCCAGAATGTAATTATCACCAAGACTAGTAAATCGGGATCCAAGGCAGCTTATTTCGAAGATCTTCTTTATAAGTATGGCGCTAGAATTACGCATGCTTCAAGCGTTGAGCACGATTCGATTGTGGCGGTGACTTCTGGGCTTCTCCATTTCGTTTCCGTTTGTTATGCGCAAGTAGTGAGGGAATGTCTTGGTTCAAAATATAATCTCGACTTATTTAGCACGCCGAACTTTCGCGCAGTATTTGAGATAATTCAGAGAGTAGTTAATCAGACACCGCAGCTTCTCTCTGACATACAGATGCTAAATGACGAGATGCTTGTTACGCGCAGGCGATTTTTGCAAGCTCTTTTTAATCACCTAAGCGTAATCGAAAACGGCAACGATCGCGAGTTTTTGGAGTCCGCTAGGCTTAGCAAAGACATGCTAAGCTAGTAGCCCTTATTAAACGCGCCTTGTCGAACTACAGTCTTTTCTCTCTTACACGTTTTTTGAGTCTTCAGCGTAGTAGCCGTAATGCTCGCGGCGGTAATAGTAATAGTCGCCGCGCCGCAGATCCACGTCGTTAAGCACGATTCCCAATATTCGAGATTTTACCTGTCGAAGCTTTGCCATAGCTCTAGTTACAACTTGGGAAGTAGTCTCATGCCCTCTAACTACTACGACTACTCCATCGACGAAAGGAGATAGCGATACAGCGTCTGTTACGGGAAGGACTGGGGGAGCGTCTACTAGAATGTAATCATATTCTTGTGCCAGCTTTTCGAGCAAGGCGTCCATCTTAGCCGAACCGAGCAGCTCTGACGGATTAGGCGGTATGGCCCCAGACGTCATAACGAAAAGCTTTTCCACCGAAGTGCTGCAAACCACCTCTCCTAGGTCTTTTATCCCCGTCAAATATTCAACTAGACCATTACTGGACTTATCCATGTTAAAGGATTTGTAAACTGATGGGCGCCGCAGGTCGGCATCGATTAGCAACGTTCGATAAGAGGATTGGGCGAGCGTAATAGCTAAATTGCTGATGAGAGTAGTTTTTCCTTCTGCCTTTTGGGCGCTAGTGACCATTATGACTTTTGGCGGATTATCGGCCGATGAGAGCAATATCGACGTTCTGATTGCCCTAAAGGCTTCGCTCGCCAAAGACCAAGGTGAGCTGATAGTTACTAGCGACTGGTTGGCGTTCTCGCTCTTTTCTCCGCTATTGACAACAGTGAGATCTTTAGTACCTGTTTTTTGTGTGGCCGAAAGGCTTTGACCCCCCAGAAGATTTGCGCTTGGGTCAAAGTAGCTACCCTTTCTAAGGCGTCCATTCTCATATCCAAGCGAAAACATGGGAACTACGCCAAGCGTCGGCGCCGCAAAAATTTTCTCGGCTTGTTCCGGCGTTCTTATAGTATTGTCCAAAGCTTCTATGCCCAAAGCTAAGCCAACGCCAAAAAGTGGGCCAAAAAACATTGCTAGCAGCATAATATTCAGGCGCTTTGGAAAAGATGCTTTTTGTGGCACTGCTGCGTAGTCTGCAATGGAAATATTGCTGCCAGTGCTCTGGGCGCTTACTTGTGCTTCCTTAAGTTGAATCAAGACTGCTTGGTGCAGATCGCGAAGAGAGGAGTATTCGCGTTTCATTATGTTATAATGCACCTGCTTTCGAGATAACTCGAAGGCCTTGCTCTTTTGAATTTCCAACTGTTGGTTAAGTTCATCTTCAATTTTTTTGTCGGACTCGTACTTTACTTTTAGACCTCTAATTGCCTCGTCTCGTTGCTTTGTGAGGCTTCCTTTTAAGGAGTTTATTCGCGCTTGAAGCTGCTGCATCTTGGGATATTCTGGCTTAAACTTTTCTCCTAGCAATGCATATTCGCCCTCGGCCGCCTTTAAATCTACTCTTAATCGCTGTATGGTTTCGTCGTCATAGGCTGTCGAGTCGTTTGCGTTTCCAGCCTCTGCTTCTTTAAATCGCGACTCTGACTCAATGCGTCTAGCTGTCGCTTGGGTTAAAAGCTCATTTAATTCCCCCATGCGGTTTGTAACGATATTTTCATTTTCGTTAAGAGAAACAATGGCATTTTCTTCAGCATAAGCCGACATGTTCTGCTCGAGTTGAGCAACCTTGCCGGCGAGCTCATCTGCTTGTTCTTTCAAAAAGGCTTGATTGTCCAAAGTATCCCTTTGCCTCTGCGAACGCGCCAGCTCTATAAATGCAGTGACGTGGGCATTGGCTATTTTGGCCGAAAATTCGGGGTTCTCCGTAGTGACAGATATTTCGACAAGAGATGTTCTGCGCACAGGAGCTATTTCGACCAATGCCTTGTATTTTTGTAACAGCTTAACCGGATAGTTATAATGCTCGTCGGTATTTTCGTTCTCTTCTTTTGCCTTGGAGTGAAAGAGGTTAATAAAAGGCTCTATGATGCTGAGATGAAAATTATCGCGTTCTAGATATTCAATCAGTTCCTTGCTAATTTCGCTCTCGGAAAGAACTCTGTTCGCCAGTGTGAGTCCCGATAGGATGTTTACTTGAGTGTTTAGATAGTCCGTTTCCTGTGTTTGTTGTCTAAGAGAATCCTCCACACTTGCCTGTGGCAAAAGTGGCGCGTAGGTGCCTATTTTAATGCTGGCGACCCCGGTATATCTAGGAGTGGCGAGGATACAGTAGATTAGCGACAATAGAATGATAACGGCGGAAACCAGTCCAACTAACCAACGATATTTCACTAATAGCTGAAAATAGCTTGCAAGCGAGTTTTCTTCATCTTCGTAGACTTCTGGCCTCGCTGCGTTGGTTGCGCTCATGCTTTGGTAATACTGCACGGCCTCTAATATGTGTTGAGGCAATGCCCCTGTCTGTGGTGTTAGCTCCTGTGATAATTTCCTGCTCGAATACCCCAAATTGCCTCCGTAATAGCTAAGGTTAAGTATCTGTAATTGATGAAGAACCCACTAGCGACGCAGTGAAAAAACTGGCCTATATTGGGCTTGCGCTTACTCCAAAACTAAAGAGTCTGTTAATTCCCTCGAAGAGTTGCCTAACTGCGAAACGACCACTATGGCTTGGAACTCTAATGACATCTCCATCGCGTAGGCGGACGTCTTTTTCTTCGCCTATCGCTAACTTTTCTGCATCGATGGTCAATGCCACTTTCTTGCCAGGTTCGATTTCGCGGATAACTTCCACTTCAGCTACCTTGCTTGAGTATGTAAAGCCGCCAGCAGCAGCAATGGCGCTTAAGAGCGTCATGCGCGAGGACAGTGGATAGGAACCGGGTTTCTCAACTTCGCCATCCACTTCAACTGTTCCAGCTTCTGGCACTACGATGGTGTCTCCCGCTACCAAGGGAATGACTATTGGCGGCGTGTTTGCATTGCCAGCAAGATCGTCGAAATAAACTTCGATGCCATGGCTCTCTGCGTTTGGGCCTTTCATTTGTGCACGGGCGCCAGGCTGTGTGGCCTCTTGCGAGGCGTTATCCACTGGATCGCTTTCATTGTTTGATTTTAGAGATGGAACTAGCAGCACCCGTCCGCTAGCTTTTTCTGTTCGTCCGCCAGCTTCAGAGAGTATATTCATAAGTGAGTTGTTGTCGTGCCTTAGGTGATAGGTGCCAGGCTTATTGACTGCACCAATTACAGAAACATCGTTAGCCACATATTCCGCAATAAAGACGTTAACTTGTGGTGCGTGAATAAAACGGGATAGTCTTTTTTCAATCTTTCCCTTCACGGAAGCTTCTGTTAGTCCACTAACTTTAATTGAGCCAACTAGCGGGAGAGAAACAAATCCAGAAGGCCTGACTCGAACCGTTGTGTCGTTAAACTCCTCGACATCAAATACGTTAAATTCAAGCAGGTCTCCAGGGCCAATTCTATAATTGCTTTGCGCCTGGGATCCGACATGCGTTGTTCGTTCAGCGACTATGGATTTTAACCTTTCCTCTTGCTCGCGTTCGAATTTGAGAAAAGCCTCGTCGCCCGACAGTTTTGCGATTTGCGTATCGCTACTGCTAGAAATTGAACTTCTAGCTGGTGTGTAGCGCAGACAGGCGCTTGTAAGCAGGAGAAAAAATGTAAGGATGAAAAAAGATAGCTTTCGTAAGATCATAAACTCTCAATTTTGCAGATCGCGGCTTGCTTGGAGACTCATTGCTCCACCCGCATGCCTGTTAAAAAAACAAGTTAAGTCAATATAGCGCACTGAGAATCTCTGGCAAATTGAAAGATTTAGTGCTTTGCAAAAAATTCTCCCATTTTCTCTACCACGTAATCTTGCTGTTCTGTCGACAGCTCAGGGAAAATGGGAAGCGCCAGACTGTGCCGAGCGGCGTATTCGCTATTGGGAAACAGGCCTTTCTCGTTTTCCAGAAACGAGAAACAAGGCTGAAGATGAAATGGAAGTGGGTAATAAACCGCAGTTCCGATGTTGTTGTTGGCGAGAAATTGGCGAAGCTCATCGCGCTTTTCGTTAACGGAAATTACATACTGGTTATATATGTGGTGATCGCGCGGACAATTTAAATAGGGACGCGATATGTTTTTGTTGGCAGCTAAATGCTCGTCGTAATAAGCAGCGTTTTGTTGACGTTTTTTATGCCAATACTCTAGGTGTGGCAGTTTAACAAGAAGTGCAGCCGCTTGGATTGTGTCGATGCGAAAATTCCCGCCAATCATGGAGTGGTAATATTGGCTTTCTGCGCCATGTACTCGCAGTTTTTTAAGTTTTTCTGCAAGATTATCATCAGCCGTAACTATCATTCCTGCATCGCCGATGCCTCCTAAATTTTTGCTTGGGAAAAACGAAAAGCACCCCATTAAGCCAATTGTGCCGGCTTTTTTTGTAGCGTTGTCTATCGCGCATATTGTTCCAATTGCTTGCGCAGCATCTTCAATAATCGGTATGTTGTATTCTTTAGCTATATTAACGACTGAAGGCATGTCGGCGCTCTGGCCAAATAAATGCACCGGAATGATGCCCTTAACGCGTGCCAGGTCTTGGCCTAGAGAGTGCAAAGTATTTTTTAAAGATTGTGGATTAATATTGTAGGTGTCTAAGTCAATATCCACAAAAATTGGGCGAGCACCAACGCGACTAATTACGCCAGCGGTTGCAAAAAAAGAATAATCCGTCGTGACAACGAAGTCTCCAGGCCCTATGTCTAATGCCATTAGCGCTAATAGTAGCGCATCTGTTCCTGATGAAACACCTATGCAATGTCGGATATTCAGGTATTGAGAAATTTGCTTTTCAAGCTCTGCAACTTCGGTCCCAAGTATAAAATCTCCGCGATGAATCACTGCGGATAATGCATGTATTAGCTCGCCTTCTAAGGATTTAAGTTGTGCTGGAACGTCGAGTAATGGGATTTTCATACTGTAATGTTATTTCATATGGTGCTTTCGTTCAAATGGGTTTTACAGACGAATATACTGTTCCCAAAAGGTAACTTAAATATTTTACTTTTTGAAAGCGCTATAAATGGAATAGCTGTTAGATTTTGTTAAATCAAGTTGTTGTAAATGGTATAAACAGCAAGTGCGTAAGCACTTGCCAATAAACAACAAATACCGTTTCCAAAAAGTAAAATATTTAACTTACTTTTTGGAAACGGTATAATTACTTGGCTTATCGCGGAACTTTGTGGGCATGAGTGCTAGAGCTGGCATAAAAATTTCTGTCGTCTTTATACTGCTGTTGCTTTTACATCTATTTTCCGAGGCTATTTACCATCCATATGTTGGCTTTAGTGTTTTAACCTGGGGCGAGGGTGGTCTAGATTGCGACGTGCAAGGCGATAAGGCAGGGCTACTAGCGACTTATGACGCTGTCGGGACGTTTCAGCAAGAAAGTCAAAGAATAGCTAGGTGCGTCAGCAACGAGTTTAAGGCAATTTCAAATGATTTTGAAATTGAGGTGAAGCTTGCGGACCGAATAACGCCGCAGGTTTTTGACGGCATTTCTCTGGAGGTTCAATCTAATCGATTGAGGTTTTTAAGGGCTGTGAATTTGGCGGATCCTAGCGCTGTTACTTCTGTCGATGGGTGGAAAAAGTTTAGAGTTTCGCTTCCCGAAAAGTTTGCTGGGGAGATGTTTACCATAAAGATTATTGATTCAAGCCTGCCTAACTCGATTTTAGTTCGCAATCGGATTAATTTTTATAAAAACGCCTTAGGTATCGACCTCGCTGAGAGTGCTGTACTTCGCGGCGCTATCCTAGCTATCGTTGTAGTAATGCTAGTCGTCCTCTTAATATCGCTTCGCCAGTTCTATTTTACCTGTCGCTTCAGATTTTTTGGTTTTTTAATTTTTTTCTTTGTCGCGTCCGTATTAGTCCAGATGCGCCCGTCTGTTTATTTTTACTGGGACGAGTGGCATTTTATGGAGCGATTGTCTCAACTTGGAATTAAGGGTGCGGTATATAGCCATAACGAGCACTTTCTTCCATTGTTTTTTCTATACTACTATTTTCAAACACGGCTTTTTAGCGATAGTTATCTCCTTTACATTATCTGCGGATTGTTAATTCATGCGCTAAATGCCGTTTTGCTGCTTCTATTATTAAGCCGAATTAATTTGTTGTCTAAACCGTTCGTGAATGTGCGAGCGGCTAGATTGTTATCATTATTATTCCTAATAAGTGGTTTGCATGTCGAGGTCTTGCAGTGGGCATTTGAGCAATCGATTCTCCTTTTTATCTGTGTGTCTTTAGTTTCAATGCTTGCAGCGCTTGAATTTGCGGATAGCGGTAAATTTAGGAACTTAATTGCGCTTGGTTTAAGTGGCTTGCTTGCTCCTATGCTTTTTGGGGCCGGTTTTATTATTCCATTTCAAATCGCCTTTGTTTGTTCGTTAAGTGGTGGAGCCTCGAAACAGCGGTTGGTTCGCATTGTTGCGGCAGTTGTCGTTTGCGCAGTAGGTAGTGGTTTTGCCGGGGTTGCTTACTATCTCAATAAGGAGGGAGCCGGGCATGGAATTGGCGATGCGAATATGTTCGGCGATCCGATGGCAGTGCTAAAATACATTTTTGTTGCAACTCAGTTAGGAACTGTTCTTAGAGGATTGGGGCTGTTTCCAACGCTTGAACGCCAAGCTCCGCAAAAGCTGTTTGAAATCCTGTCGATTCGCACTGACGCGCTCAGTCCAGAAGTTTTTATTGCGTATTTTGGTTTAGCAGTTAGTGTGGCGTTGCTCGTTGTTTGCGCGATTGAGAAGGAAGGGCGTTTTGACAGGATTAGGTTATGGGTAATGGGTCAACTGTTAATGTGTTCTCAGTTGTTGCTACCGGCTCTTGGGCGTTGGCAGTTTGGTTTAGTCCAGAGCCTCTATCTTCGATATCAATACGGCGCATTGATAGGACTTTTTGTAGCGTTACTTCCTGCCGTCTCCTATTTGCTCTCCTGGGTTCAATGTGGAGGAGCGCTGGAAGGGGATAGAAAGACAGCAAGGGTTCCAAGTAATCTTGTTAGAAATGCTTTGCATATAGTGCTAGTGTTTGTTATGAGCACAAATGTATATATAGGTTTGCAGTGTTGTAACGTTTTCGTTGGCGCGCAATCTGATAACCTGACGAGTCGTGGCAAAGCAAATAGGAGTTTCGCGTTTCAGCTTGTTGAGTGGAACGCGCTATTGAGCAGCGAAGGAATATCTAGTGAAAGCTCGTATGAGGGCAAGGGTAGTTCTTTAGCTGGAAATCAGCCGACAATGCCCGAAGTCTTGACGCCGCAGCGCCACCCAAACCATATATTCCAAGTGCTTAAGTGGTTAAATAACTAGGGCGTTATGCTTCTAAATATTAAGTGATTCTGGTAAATTATTAAATTTTTTTTGAAGAAATGTGCGAACTAGTGTTACACTTATAAACATAGTGTGCATAAAACAATAGATGGGCGGTAGGTAGCGCGTGTTTAGTTGTGGTTTTTGTTTTGCTAGGTTGTTTTGGTTTGCAGAGATTGTGGGGGTGTGGATTATTGGCATGGCAGTGGCAGCTTAGAAGGCTTTAGATATGCAGCAAGTTAGAACAAGGCGAAAGAGAAGACGAAGACCAACAATTACACCGCGATTTGGCCCAACCTCTATAGCGCTTGAGCTTGGACTTATTAGACTCGCTCTAAATGAAGAGTCAAAGGACAAGTCTTCTAAGGAATAGATTTTAGTTCGGCTCGAGCCCTCAAACAGCGAATACGTTGAGAATAGTCTATCGGCGAATAGATTATGGGAGAGTTGTCTTGTCTGGAGAAATAATAAACTTAGGGAAAGGTGTTCTGATGCGAGCCACTCTCTGCTTGGGGCAGAGTTATGCTTACTTGTCGCATCTCGAAACGAACTAGCGCATACCAATCAATGCCGAACTTTAAAATAGCCCGCATAGGAGTAATTCGGCAAACGCCCCTTAGGATCCCACAACTCGCCATCAATCCCCCACAATTTATGCCATTTACAAAAAGGATTTTTGTAAATGGTATAAACAGCAAGTGCGTAAGCACTTGCCAATAAACAACAAATGCCGTTTCCAAAAAGTAAAATATTTAACTTACTTTTTGGAAACGGTATAGAATAACCAGGCGGCAAGGTGCTAGCCGCATCGATAGCG
>JADLFC010000091.1 GCA_020845775.1 Deltaproteobacteria bacterium | reverse complement strand
CGTCCAATCAGACCGGCGGTCTGAAGGACATTTAGGTGTCTGGATACATTTGGCTGACTAAGGCCGGTCAGCAATACTAGCTCCGAAACGCATTTTTCGCCATCCTGTAATGCCTGAATAATAGAGAGCCTACTTGTCTCACCCAATGCTCGGAAACGGGCTGCCAAAGCCTCCATGTTGCTAGCCGAAAGTTCTTTTAACCCATGTTTTGCCATTTATAACCTCGCTTGCTTGACAAATATGAAAACATAACTATATTATTATACAGTAATGCATAAAAAGGCAATATGGTTGTGCTCTTATTGTTGTTAGGAGGAATTATGGAAAACAAAGACTCGTGTTGCTGTCAGTCAAAAAGCGGCGATGGGCAAAAATGTGCTAGCAAGTTAACGTGCTCGCCGTGTTTGATAGTGGCGGCTGTTATATTAGCCATTGTAGTGCTGCAATATTTTGTGCGGTAGGTAGCCGGCAGAAGAAGAGAGCAATTATGGAAAATGACGATTCGCTAAAAACTCTAAATGATGCCAACACTTGCATGGCCTTAGGGGCGGGTGTTGGTGCTCTGGGGCTAGTAACTGCCGCGGCTGCCGGCGCGACTTGCCCTTTATGTGTAGTGGTAGCTCCAGGATTAATTGGATATGGGGCGTATAAGAGATGGCAGGCGTCAAAAGATAAATCTAGTACGAATTGCGGCACAAAAAAGTGACCAGGTTTAGTCCATGCCGTCAATAATTTGCTTGACAGAATACCCCCCAGGGGTATATTCTGTGGTCTTTAATCGCAAAGCATGGATATTTATGGGTAAAAAGAAGGCTACGGCTTGTTGCGGACAATGTCCGGATTCTTCCGAGCATCCGGATCACGGCAAGGAACTTCACCGAGTAAATCGCATTTCGGGGCAGCTCGAAGGAGTAAGGCGCATGATTGTCGAGCGCGAGTACTGCCCAAAGATAATAATGCAAGCACATGCAGCAAGAGCTGCTTTAAAATCACTAGAAGGAGTTATCTTAAAAAGGCATTTGGAATCTTGCGTCAAAGAGGCCCTGACGTCGTCTGATTCTGAGAAAGCCGAACGAAAGATGGCGGAACTGATAGAATTATTTCGCAGTACCTAGATTTATAGCGGCCTAGCTAATTGAGGGGCAGGATATGCGAGGTATCCCCAAGGCAGTGTTGGACTGGAAATTGACACTAGTAGTAAGTGCCGTGCTCCTGTTCTCGTTTTTAGCCGGATGTGGCACCGCTATGTCGCCAGGCGAGCTTGCTTTGCGCCAGGAATTGGCAGGAGTATCCGAAAACTATAATCCATCTGGCACAAGCCTGCAGCTTCCCACTTTGCGCGCTGACAGTGGGCTGGATGAAATTCTAACATTCGGCATAATAAATGATCCTGCCGTTGCGAGTGCTTATTACGATTGGAAGGCTTCTGTCGAGGCTATAACAGTAGCGAGATCCATTGAGAATCCCAAATTGCTATTTGAGGCTGATATCGCCGATGTCGTAATGGCGCTGATGCCTGGCATCATGCTTGAGTTCCCGGGTAGCGGGAAACTCTCGGCTATGGGTGAAGTGGCAACTGCCGAGGGCCAGGCGAGGTTTTTTGCTTTTAAGAGAGCTACGCTGCTATCGGCAGCGGCAATTAAGACTGCCTATTACCGTTTGCAGGCTGTTGACGAATCTATTCGCGTTAACCGCCTGGCTCTTGAACTTTTAGAGGATTTAAGAACAGTTGCTCAGGTACAACATGAGACCGGGAAGGTAACTTTGCAAGATGTATTGCGTGCCGAAATTGAACGCGACAAATTATTAGCCGACATAGAAAATCTCGAAGATTTGCGGGATGCTCAGTTAGCTTCCTATAAGGGGACGCTCGGCGTTAATGCAGAAACGGTTGTCCCGTTCCCAGCGTCCTACACAAACAGTAGTGGCGATGTCACTGATGACGGAATATTGGAAACCGCCTTTAAACATAATCCGAGACTTAAAGAAATGCAGGCTCAGATTGCAAAAGCTGAGGCAATGCTGCGCTTAGCGAAGCTTAACTTTATTCCAGACGTTGGAATCGGTCTCGAGGCGGATTTGAAGCAAAGCCCTGTAATTTTCAATCCGAGCTTCTCACTTACCATACCTATCTGGCGGGAGAAAAACGCTGCTCAGATTAGAGCTGCGGAGGCAGAGGCCGACGCTATGCGCTCTCGCTTCTATCGCGAAAAAATAGACCTTGCAGTTGAATTTGCTACAGCCCGTTTCAGTTACAAGGAAAGTTCGCGCAAAGTTACCTTGTATACCGACGCGCTATTGCCTAAAGCTTCGCGAGCATTGGAAGTTGCACGTACAGGGTATATTGGTGGGCGTAGCTCGTTTGTGGATTTTTTAGATGCACAGCGGACGCTATTGGAGTTTGACCTTGCTCGCATCGAGTCGCGTGCGATGCAAGAAGAGGCGCTTGCAAAACTTTCTCTAATAATTGCTGGCATAGTTCCGGCTGCTGCGTCATTTGTAAATCGCGAACTGGAGGTAAGTGAGCAATGAGAAGCATTGGGCTTAGTTGTTTTGCTCTTGGCATATTTGGGGCTCTAACTATAACAACTGTAGGTGTCGTGATGCTCCCGCTAGTCGTTAGCGCACAAGAACAAGAGACTGTTGTGTATACCTGTTCTATGCATCCACAAGTTAGGCTGCCAAACCCGGGTAAATGTCCAATTTGCGATATGCCCTTAATTCCAGCGGTGTCGTCATCATCTCCGGGTAATGGAAATGAGGTTGGCATGGGAAGTTCTAAAATTGAGCTATCGGAATATGCGCGTTCCATGGCTTCGGTGGAATCGGTCGAGCTAAAACCCATGGAGCTATCACATGATGTATATGCGGTGGGTAAAGTGTCATACAACGAGACGGCGCTTTCAACTATTACTGCACGGGTAGACGGTTATGTAGAAAGGTTGTTTGTGAATTTTACGGGTATAGATGTAAATAAAGGCGACCACCTCGTAGAGATATATAGCCCGGACTTGGTGGTGGCTCAGCAGGAAGTGTTAATTGCCGTGCGGTCAGGTGATAGGGGCTCGTTGTTAGATAGCACTTTGCTGAAACTATCTCGCTGGGGATTGTCGGAGTGGCAACTAAAAAGCTTAGTAGAAAGTCGCAAAGTAACAGAGCGCGTAACTCTTTTTTCGCCCATTTCCGGAACTGTTATTTCGCGCAACATTACGCAAAGCGGAGCTTTTAGGGCAGGGGATGCTCTCTATCAAATAGCTAATCTCGACACGGTTTGGGTTTATCTCGACGTCTACGAAAGTCAACTTCCTTGGCTGCGCTATGGGCAAAAGGTGGAATTGATCACTGAGTCGCTGCCCAATAGGAAGTTTGCTGGCATGGTAACTTTCGTCTCCCCTCTAGTCGATGAGGAGAGTCGCACTATAAAGGTGCCGGTGCATATCGAAAATCCCGATCATGCGCTTAAGCCTGGAATGTTTATGAGCGGCAGGATTTTGGCTACACTTTCGTCGTCAGGGCAGCCGGCGGCTACAGGTATCGAGGGCAAATTTACTTGTCCTATGCATCCGCAAGTTCTCGAAGATGGAGCTGGTTCATGTCCAATTTGTGGCATGGATTTAAAGGAGATCCCGGGCAAATCCTCTCTTGTCGGAGAAAGTATTTTGGCGGTTCCTGCAAGTGCAGTTATCGATAGCGGTTTGCGACAATTTGTTTACGTAGAGCAGAAGCGGGGAGTGTTTAAGGGCGTGGAAGTGAAGCTGGGGCCTCGGGCTGGAAACTACTTTCCGGTTCTTTCGGGGTTGAATTCAGGAGAACGCGTGGTGGTTCGCGGCAATTTTCTCCTCGACAGTCAGGCTCAAATTAGTGGGCAGCCAAGTTTGTTTTATCCGCGCGGCGCTGCTTATCAAGATGCCGTTAATGCTAGTCCATCGGATGGCAAGTCTCGGGGGCAAGCGGCGCAGACTCCTCATATACATTGAGGATATTTATGGTTTCCCAGATAATCAAAGGCTGCCTCAACAATTTGTTTTTAGTGTTCGTTGGCATTGCTCTAATTCTCGGTGCTGGATATTACGCCATTCTCAATACTCCAGTTGATGCGATTCCCGATATCGGTGAAAAGCAGGTGATAGTTTATGCCGACTGGGAGGGGAGGAGCCCGCAGGACGTAGATGATCAGGTAACATATCCCCTAAGCACTGCTCTTACAGGTACACCAGGGGTTAAAACCATTCGCTCGATGTCGGGCTTTGGTTTTTCGATGGTGTTTGTAATATTCGAAAACGAGGTCGACTACTACTGGGCGCGTTCCCGTGTGTTAGAGCGCATGAACGTCGCGCAACAACAGCTCCCAGCAGGTGTAGTTCCAGTTTTGGGCCCAGATGCGACTGCACTGGGGCAAGTCTACTGGTATACCGTAGAAGGTGAAGGTTTTGATTTAGCAGAACTTCGCTCTATCCAGGATTGGTACTTGAGATATCAACTGAATTCGGTTCAAGGTGTAAGCGAAGTTGCAAGCGTTGGTGGTTTTGTTCGCCAATACCAAATAGACATTCATCCCGACAAAATGCGAGCCCATCGCGTTACTTTAATGGACATCTACGATGCCGTTCGCAAGAGCAATATCGATGTGGGCGCTAAAGTGTTGGAAGAGAACGGTATCGAGTACTTTATTCGGGGAATCGGCTTTGTTAAGTCCGTTGAAGACCTGGAAAACGTTGTAATCCGTCAGCAAGAAGGAACGCCGCTTTTTGTAAGAAATGTCGCTACTGTGCAGTTGGGGCCAGATTTTCGCCGCGGACTGCTCGATAAAACTGGTGTAGAGAGCGTTGGCGGTGTCGTATTAATGCGCTATGGCGAGAATCCTAGAGCTGTCGTAGAGCGCCTAAAGGCGAAGCTCGTGCAACTCGAATCGGGCTTGCCAAAGAAAACATTGAGAGATGGGCGCGTATCATCGGTGAGGATAGTCCCCTTTTACGATCGCACTACTATTGTCGAAGAGACCATTGATACTCTGCGAGAGGCTTTGTTGGAGGAGGCCGTGCTTGCAGGCATTGTTGTTCTAATCTTCTTGCTGCACTTAAGGAGCGCACTAACGGTGTTGGTGACGCTGCCGCTTTCGGTTGCCGGCACGTTCTTAGCAATGTTTTACTTCGGCGTGGACTCTAATATTATGTCGCTCGCGGGGCTAGCCATCGCGATTGGCGATGTGGCCGACATGGGTATTATCATGACTGAAAATATCTATAGACACATCGCGGATAAAAGCGAAAAGGCGAAAGGAAAGACCTATTTTACAAAGGTGTATGAAGGCGCGACCGAGGTAGGTGGCGCTATTTTAGTCGCGGTGTCAAACACTTTGGTTGCGTTTATTCCAGTCTTCTTTCTAACCGATCAAGAGGGCAAGTTGTTTAGGCCTTTAGCCTTCACTAAAACGTTTGCCATTGGCAGTTCTGTTATTCTGGCCGTTACTGTAGTTCCAGTGATGTGCTATTTGCTGTTTCGTCCATGGAATGGCAAAAAAAGCACGGCTAAAGGTTTAGCAATTATTTGTGGCGCTAGTTCCGCTCTAGGTGCCCATGCTGTTGTGACAGTAATGTATGGCTTCAGCGGCGCGCAAGGATGGCCTACTTCGTTGGCGATTGGCGCAATGGTGGCGTTAGCAGTTTTTCGCATGACGAGCGAGAGGTTCGTGCCGTTAGAGGAAAATCCAGTTTCTAAAATGGTGGCGTCTGCTTATGCGCCAACCCTTCGGTGGATATTGAATCACAAAAAAACGTTTATGCTCATTCCATTTTGTATCCTCCTGTGGGGAATTATTATTTGGAGGGGAATGGGTAGGGAATTTATGCCACCGCTCGATGAGGGCTCGTTTCTCTACATGCCTTCTCTTTTGCCGCAGGGTGGACTAAATCAAGCTGCGGAAGTCGTTAGTAAGCAAGATTTGGCAATTGCATCAGTGCCAGAAGTAGCCTCGGTTGTCGGGAAGGTAGGGCGAACGGAATCGGCCCTCGATCCGGCGCCGATTAGCATGATTGAAACAGTTGTTCTGCTTCGCCCAGAGGATGAGTGGCGAATGGTGGAGGAGGAGCGATGGTATAGCTTTCTAACGGAAGCACTTCAGACACCGTTTAAAATATTGTGGCCGACGCAGCGGCGCATTACTAAGGCCGAAATACTGTCCGAGCTTCAGGAAAGGACTGCTATCCCCGGCGTGCTGCCGACTTGGCTTCAGCCGATACAGACGCGTTTGGTAATGTTGCAGACTGGCTTTCGTGCAATGATGGGAGTGAAAATATTTGGATCGGAACTAAAGGAAATTGAGCGCATCGGAATCGAGATTGAAAAGGTGCTTCAAACAGTTCCAGGGGCAACTGATATCGTAGCAGACCGCATAGTGGGTAAGCCGTACGTGCAGATTGAAATCAATCGCGAAAAAGCTGCGCGATATGGGGTAAATATCCGAGATGTGCAGGACGTAATAGAGATGGCTCTAGGCGGTATGAATATAATGGACTCAGTTGAGGGGAGGGAGCGCTATCCGATTAGGCTTCGCTTGGCGCGGGATTTTCGGGAACACTTCGAGGCAATTGAGGGAATTTTAGTTCCTAGTGCTACAGGGGCACAGGTTCCTTTGATACAATTAGCTTCGATTGAGACTATACTTGGTCCTCAGGAGATTAAGGGAGAGCGAGGGCTATTGGTCGGTTATGTCACCATGAATACCCGTGGTCGTGATGAGGTTAGCGTAGTTCGAGATGCCGAGTCCGCGCTGCAAAGGGCGCTAAAGGCGGGCGAGTTAAAGGTGCCACCTGGATATTACTGGGAGTGGTCTGGGCAGTTTGAAAATCAAGTTAGGGCGACGGCGCGCATGAAGATTTTAGTGCCCTTAACTCTCGCTATTATGTTTGTCATGCTTTACTTGGGCTTTAGCCGTTGGTGGATTGCACCTATTATTTTTTTCGGGGTAATAGTCTCGGCGGCTGGAGGTTTTATAATGCTGAGTTTTTGTGGTGCTAACCTTTCAGTGGCGGTTTGGGTAGGTTTCTTGGTTCTTTTTGGCGTGGTTGACGATGACGGCGTGGTGATCTCAACTTATTTGGAGCATATCTTTAAGGATAGGGAATTTCGATCCATATTAGAAATTAGGGAAGCGGTCGTGGAAGCCGGCCTTAGGCGCATTCGTCCTTGCCTCATGACGATTAGCACCACTGTCTTTGGTTTAATGCCTATATTTTGGACTACGGGCCGAGGCTCAGACGTTATGCAACCGATGGCTATCCCATCTATCGGTGGCATGGCGATTAGTCTCATCACTTTATTTATAGTGCCATGCTTGTTTTCTGCCGTAGAGGAATGGAAGTGGAGCCGCAGGTTGCAAAAATTTGTGAACGCTGCCGACTAATAATTGCGATAATATTAACGCTTTAAAATTTGAAAGAGCAGGCGTAGAAGTTGCTCTTTCCAGATAGACTTATCCGTTTAATATAATGGAGGAAACACTAATGGATTTGTACGGCGTTAATTCATCAAAACACCAGAGGTATGGTTCTAACGGAACTAGTTCTGCTGGGTACGATAATCAGGGATTGTCGACTAGGTATGAGAGTCGAAATAGTGGTGGAAGTTCAAGTGTCTATTCGGCTGGGCGTCCTGTGACGCGCCAAACCACAACATATAACGCATGGCAGACGGTTCGGGGTGGATTTGGCCGGGCTTATGACGCTTTTTCAGTTGGGAGCAAGGTAGTTGGGCAATATTTTGACAGGGGACTTGAGCGTGTCAAGGTTGGCTTCTTAAAGAGTGCTGATAGGCAGCTGCAAGAGATAGATAGAACCTCTGGAATGCTATTGGATGGCATTGCAGATATTGGGCATTGGGCGGCGCAGTCGGGTGTTAAAGTTGAAGACTTTGTGGCATCGTCGGTATCGGCTGTGGGAATGGGTAACGATGTTAAGGACGCCATCGACAAGATGCGAATTCGAGAATTGGCTGAACCCGCTAATTCTGTCATAGGCAAAACGCTTGGCGCAGTTGGTAACGCTGTCGGCAAAATAGGTGGCATCATCGATGCAGCTAGCGGAGTCACCGATATGGCTAATGCGCTCTATGAGGATCGGGCGGTTGGAGATAATAGTTATCGACGCACTATGAGATCCATGGCTAATACTGTCGGGCGCCTCAGTAGTGGCGTCGTGGCTGGCGTTAGCGCAGGTACTGGAGCCTTTCTTGCGACATCGGCCGTTATAGCTAAGACTGGCCTTGGTGCGGCAGTAGCTGGTTCGGCGATGGGCGGAGCAGCTATAGTAAGCGCACCTGTAGTTATCGGCGTTGCAGCTGGCACAGCCGTAGGTTTAGCTGCTGGCTATGCATATGGGAAAATAGTACAGTACTTCTAAAAGTGCAGTTAGCCTTTTTTGGGCTTGTCTAATGGATTCCGCCAGTTGAGAACCCGCTGTAAAAACTGCCTTAGTTTGCTCTTTTTTGGAAAATGAAATATTAAGCCATATGTTTTTTTTAGCTAGTAGCGCTAAAGTAGCTTGCTGTTATTTTAGTAAAATAATAGAATCGTAAGTTACTGAAATCATTAGATGGGCGATTAGCTCAGCTGGCTAGAGCAGCTGACTCTTAATCAGCGGGTCCAGGGTTCGAGTCCCTGATCGCCCAATCTTCTTATTTTAGTAATGAAGATTTTGATATGGTGTTTTCTGCGGGGGTGGTGGAATTGGCAGACACGCTAGACTTAGGATCTAGTGCTCTTTGAGCTTGGGGGTTCAAGTCCCCCCTCCCGCATTGCCTAGTGTTTTGGGGCGCGTGGTATAGCGAGCGATTTGGAATTAAGGATTCTTAATTATGGTATCGGCTGAAGTTGGTGCGGATATGATTGTATCCCTGGAAAATATTGGAGAAGTAAAGCGCAGTGTTAGTTGCGAGGTTCCGACTGGAATATTCGAGCAGCGTTTTGAGCGAGCTCTTGCGGCAGCTCAGTTGCGTTCAAATATAAAAGGTTTTCGTCCAGGCAGGGCGCCTAGAGGTTTGGTGGCAAATCTTCATGGTCCAGCGATCAAACGAGACATTTTGGGCGAAATTATCAAGGAGACTTATGACAATGTCGTAAGGGATCACAAACTAAATGTCGTTGGATTTCCCGAAGTCGAAATTCTCGATACTGACGAGGGTGAAAACTACAAATTTACTCTATCCCTGGACATTTTTCCAGAACCAGTCATTAAAGATTACGTCGGTTTTGAATGCGAATATGAAGTGGAAAAGACCGAGTGCTCGGAAGAGCATGTGAATGAGCATATTAACAACCTATGTCGTCGTTTTTCAAAGTTTCATCCCATTACGGATCGAACTGTTACTCAGAAAGGCGATATAGTTGTCTTTGGCGTATCGGCTACTTTCGATGGCGAATCCATAGATGAGGCTTCAGGAAGTTATATGGTCGCTGAGCTTAACGATGAAGAGTCAAAAGAATTTCCAAAGGAACTTATCGATGGGCTACTTGGCTTGGAGGTCGGCGTAAAGAGCGACATATTTGTCGAAGCTCCTAAAGATCATCCCAACGAGAAGCTGGCTGGGCAAAAAGTTTGCCACAGCGTAACTGTTAAGAAGATTTCAACGAGAGAGCTTCCTATTTTTGATGACGCATTTCTTCAGAAAACTGGTTTTGCGGGAAGCGTCGAAGAGTTTATGCGATTGGTTCAGCAGCATCACAAGCGCGATGTTAAGAAACGCAATGAAATTGCAAGACATAACGCCTACCTCGACGAGGTGCTAAAGCGAAATAAGTTCGAGCTGCCTCACTCGCTCGTGGATGGCGAGATTCGGTTTATGTTAGCTGAAATTGGCGTTTTGGATAGGAATTCAAAGGATTTCACTAGAATCGATGTTACGCAATATAGACAGGCGTTAGGTGAAATGGCAGAGACTCGTCTGAGACGGGCTGTGGTTCTAGATCGGATTATGGAACAAGAAGAGCGCGAGGTCTCAGATGAGGACGTACAGCAATGGATGGACGAGAAGGCGATTGAGTTCGATATGGATGTTGAGAATGTGGGTTATTTCCTTGGATTACCCCATGCAAAGTCATCGCTAAGGGAATATGTGAATAGGATGAAAACGCTCGAACACTTGATTGGCCAGTGCGTGGTGATGGAAAAGCTAAAGGCGTAGACTGATTGCCGCGAGATTGCTCAGTTTGTAAGCTTCTTGCGGGCGGAAGTTTGGATTTAAGAACTAAATACCGGAGAATGGCTTTATGCACTACATTCCTTATGTAATTGAGCAAACGGCAAGAGGAGAACGTTCTTATGACATTTATTCTCGTCTGCTTAAGGATCGCATTGTGTTTTTGGGCACGGAAGTCACGGATGCTGTGGCGAATGTGGTAACGGCGCAGTTTCTTTTTTTGGAGAGCGAGGATCCAGAAAAGGATATTTATTTTTACATTAATTCGCCGGGTGGCTCCGTAACTGCTGGAATGGCTATATACGATACGATGCAGTACGTTACCCCAGATGTGTCGACGCTATGTTTAGGACAAGCGGCAAGTATGGGTGCATTCTTGTTAGCCGCTGGGGCCAACGGCAAGAGGGCCGCGCTACCACATGCGCGCATTATGATTCACCAGCCACTTGGCGGATTTCAGGGGCAAGTATCGGATGTGGAAATCCACGCGCGTGAGATGGTTAGAATGAAGCGAGAGCTAAATAGATTGCTCTCAGTGCACACAGGGGCGAATATCGAAAAAATCGAAGTCGATACCGATCGCGACAATTTTATGTCGGCTGAGCAGGCCAAAGAGTATGGGCTGATTGATAGTGTAGTAGCCCATAGGCCGAAAACTCCCAAGTCAAGTTAACTTATTGTTTTTCTTGGATATTTAAATATCGCTTGGCGTGGCGATGTGCATTGGATATAATTTTATCATAGTCATGCATAACACCCAGTAATGGGAACGGCTCGTGAAGCAGGCGAAAAGCAGTTGCCAGGAAGGCTTTGAGTAGTTTGTGAGGGATGAAATCTGTTAACTTGCGAGATTCGAGGGGTTAATAAGGGGGAATATTTCGGTGGCTAAAGGTTCTAATCGCAGTCAATCATCGTTAGTCTGTAGCTTTTGTGGCAAGAACCAGGAAGAGGTGCGCAAACTTATTGCGGGTCCGGATGTTTATATTTGCGACGAATGCATCGACTTATGTAACGACATTATCCTTGAAGAGGTAGAGGAGGATCGTAGCGGTAGTCGTTCTTCTTCAATTCCCAAACCCCGAGAAATTAAGAAATTTTTGGATCAATACGTCATTGGACAGGATGCAGCGAAAAAAGTTTTATCCGTCGCTGTTTACAACCACTATAAGCGAGTTGATAGCCATGGGTCTAAAAGCGACGTAGAGTTATCGAAGTCGAATGTATTGTTAATAGGGCCGACTGGGTCAGGGAAGACGCTTTTGGCGCAGACATTGGCGAGGCTTCTCGATGTTCCCTTTACGATTGCAGATGCGACTAATCTCACTGAAGCTGGCTATGTTGGAGAGGATGTTGAGAATATTATTCTCAATTTGCTGCAGGCGGCGGATTATGACGTTGAGAAGGCTCAGCGCGGAATAGTTTACATAGATGAGATAGATAAGATTTCTAGAAAGTCCGACAATCCTTCAATTACTAGAGATGTGTCTGGCGAAGGAGTTCAGCAGGCTCTCCTAAAAATCGTCGAGGGTACTATGGCGAGCATTCCGCCAAAAGGCGGAAGGAAACACCCGCAGCAGGAATTCTTGCAGGTAGATACTTCCAATATACTGTTTATTTGCGGGGGTGCTTTTATAGGTTTAGAGGATATAATCCGTCGACGAACCATGGGAAATACTTTGGGCTTTGCATCTAACATACAGCCTAAGTCAAAGGCAGGTGAGGCGCTAAAAGAGGTTCAACCAGAGGATCTGCTTAAATTTGGACTTATTCCAGAATTTATTGGACGCTTGCCCGTGGTGGCCACGCTAGAGGAACTAAATGAAGCGGCTCTTATGGCTATATTGCT
>JADLFC010000090.1 GCA_020845775.1 Deltaproteobacteria bacterium | reverse complement strand
GGGGGGGGATGTATTTCAACGCTCCCTATCTCATAAAAAAGATTGCCAATCTTATTACTTAGAAACTAATACTTTAGCATTTGATGAGGTGTTATGAACTTTCTCGCAAAAACTCGCCTTCTGCCCTCCGCGACAAAATAGCGAAGCGACTATTTCTAAAAAACCATTAGTTCTGCTTGATCTTTGGCTAAAAGAAACGCTCCCCTGAGAATACTCTGCCATATGCGCTCGGCCCGCTCTATTCTCCATCACTACCCCCACGAGCAAACCGCTAAAGAGAACGAGACAAACAACTGAAGATAGGATAACCATTCGCCATCGTTTACTACCTTCTTTCTTATCGGCCGGATCATGATAGCTATTAGCCACCGTAGCGTCCTTTTTAGAAGGATCGCCATTAGCAGCTCCGAATTGTTGGCCCGTTAATGGGTTTGTAACAGATGACATAAGTGGCTCTAATCGTTACAGAAACTAAGACAGAAGAACAATTGTCCACCGTCGGTGCGAAAACTATATGGATGTTATGCGAAGTTATTAATGACTAGCAACACAATCAAAAGGATTACCTAAAAACTACCTCCTTCTTACAGTCTCTCAATGTTATTTCTTGCTTTGTTCCAGCTTCTTTTTTCGCCAAGCCTCATCCGTGCGGTACAAAAAGGCAAGAATTTCAGCTACTGCTTTGTATGTTTCTGGCGGAATTTCCACGCCAAGATCTAGTTTTGAAAGAATTTCGGTTAAAGAGTCGTTCTCTGTAATGGGTATTCCGTTTTGCTGTGCAAGCTCAATAATTCTCTTTGCTATCTCGCCAGCACCCGTAGCGACGATTTTGGGAGCATTCTCCCCTTGGGCGTAGCTTAGAGCTACTGCCCGTTTTCGTTTATTTGCTGCACTTTGCTTTTCCACTGGGCAATCGCCATCCGCCAGTTCTTGGAACCTCGCTCGGATCATCTCCAAAGAGCAAGCGATTACTTCGTTCGTAATCCATAAGGGCATCCATAAAGCTTAAAACGTTTCTCTCAATGTACTGGTTTAGGAAATAGTCTACCGAACGCTCGGCATGCTCCAAAGCTCGCCTTAGGTCGCGATCTACTGGCTCTATTTTATCCCCATTGCTTAAAAACGCTTCCCTGATTCTAGCATAGAGAGCATGTGCGGTAGTGTCGTTATCCCAACTAAACTGCTCTATGTCGCGATGTGCCCTCGAACGCCGTCCTTCGCGCAAGACAATAAAACGCGAAACAAAGGCAGTGCGAAGCGCCTCTCGCCTCATGTCTGGGTCGACCGCCCGCTTGGCCCGTCCATTGGATACGCACGAATGACCTGCCGTCTGTTGCATTATTCTCGCTGTAAATAAAAGTGCATCAATTATCTAAGTTACAGTATCTTATTAAATCGACAACATCTCGCTTATTCTAAAGCGGCAATTAAATACGGGGTGTATCCGAAAACATACACATTACATTATCAGCATCAACCGTCTCTCTGAATGCGTAAGCACTCGCCAATAAAGACAAATCTAGGGATTAGGAAGCCTATCCAATACACCCACGATAGTAAATCCTAGTAGTGCTAAAGGCCTATCTGGGATATAGATGCTCGTAGATTAGGTAATTCTCGGAGAGAGAGATATTCGACTAACAGTTGCAGTATGGAGGTTATCCAGTGGACTTAAAACTAGTAGCATCATTGCTTCGCCATGCATTCGCCTTACTAACTTTTTCGCTATTTATTTCTTTATGTGCCGCATCGCCCGCAGCGGCGCAAATTGCAGTTACTGTTGGCGCGCAGGAGTTGTACGACAGCAACGTATTTCTCGAGAACGAAACTGGTCAACCAATACCTCTCTTGGATGGCGACGGACTCCCGATTGCCTTGCCTAAATCCGCAGATGGGAAGAAAAACGATGACTTGATTAGCAATTTACACTTGGGTTTATCTGGGGCAATACCCATACACGAAACAATAAAGGCAGGTCTCGAAGGAGAAGTTGGTTCGCTTTTTTTTGCCGATGAGTCAGACGAAAGTCGCTTGACTGCAGATACTCACTTAAAAGTAGAATCGACTGAGTTACTCATTCCCAATCCTTTTTTTATTGCTTTAACTAGTGACCTAACTTCTGATAGCCAGAACGTTGCTATTGCCCAAGGGAGCAGTGCGAGAGTTTCCCAGTCTCACGACGCAACGCTTACCGCGGGAATTGGCAACATTCAAATCATAGACAAGACTGACTTTGGCCTACATTACGGATTAACGCGACATGATTTTCTAGGCGAATTTCTCTTTAGCGATCGCTCGCCGGACGAACTTGAAGAGGAAGGTTCGGATTACGTCTCTAACAGCCTAACAACGGTATTAACGCACCACACGACAGAGCGTTTAGATACTGAAGTTTATGCGGGCGTAGATTATCTCAAATTCACTAGCGTCAAGACTAACGACATAATTGGCAAATCAGCGGACGACATCGATCGAACTATAGCTAATCTCGGAATCGGTTGTCGTTACGCATTTAGCGACAAACTAAATCTATTTGCTGGAGTAGGAGGTGATTTGTCATTTCTATCAGAAGATCCAGAACCGAGGACTGACGCCATCATCGACGACAGCGGCAACACAATCCTAATCGCAACTGAGAGAGATGACGAAGAAAGCTCTTTAGCGTTTAACGCTGGCGCTGATTTTATGCCACGCGTCGGAACGATATTTAGCTTAGCCGTAGATCAATCTAAGCTGATAGATATCGATGGAGATAACATCTTGTCTAGGACTTTTAGCCTAAACGGTTTACATAAAATAGGCGAAGCCTGGCAGCTATCGGCTTCTGGATTGTTTACGCAGTTTGATGAAGGCGACTCCCTTTCAGATGCGACAGATCGCTTTGAAGTCACTACTAGCGTGAGATATTTTATTACCGAAGCTTTGGCAATTGCAGTGGGTTGGAACTACAGCAACCAGGATGCAGACACAGGGAGCGACAACTTCTTAAGCCTAGGCACTGACGACTACAAAATCCATCGCGCGTTTATTTCTCTAGATTTCGGTTTGGTTGGCACATCAATGATATAATTGACTCTACCCGGATTGCGGAGAGACCGTGACAAGTAGTCGCCGCTGGAGTGTTGGGCGATTGACTAAATGTTCTTGCAGACCTGACGAGATATATCTTGAAACGGTTTATAATAAATTCTCGCAGCAAAATGCTGAGGAGTGAAACCGTAGCCTTTCTAGCAACTTAGACAATCCACTATCGCGCTTTACAACTTCCCTTTCCTAACTGGCTTTATAATCCTTCTATAACGAACTTAGGCACGCTGTTTGCTTATAATAGTTGTGAAGAGTGAATAAATTCATAGCAAGTAACAGCAGTTTACCAAAAGGCCCTTAAAAACTTCTCGAACTAGCGAATCATGGCAGCGGACGAAAACGATACCGGAGAAAAAACTGAACGGCCTACGGCGAAGCGACTAAGCGAGGCTCGTACGGAGGGGCAGGTTGCTCGTTCCACCGATCTATCTCAGGTCATGGGATTAATTGCTGCGTTCATTGGTCTACAAATGGTCGCCCCTCGCCTATGGCGGGATTTGCTTATAGTTACTCAGAGCGGCCTATCTGGCAAATATTCGTCTGAGGAATTTTCTCTAAATCTTCTACAGTCCCAATTTATTGGCCTACTCAAGCTAATACTTCCAGATCTACTTTTTATAACAATTATTGCTGCCCTGTTTGGCGCCGGAACTACCGCACTGCAGACAAAATTCCTCTGGTCCAACAAATTGCTAAAACCAAAGTTTCGCAACTTAAATCCCGTTTCTGGAATCAAGCGGTTATTTTCCACACAAAATGCGGTTAATGTTCTAAAGGCGCTTGCCAAGTTATGCATAATTGCACCGATTGCATATTTTGCTTTTTTTGAAGTTTTTCCCGAGATAATGGAGCTGATGCGAGTTCCCATCACTCACCTCCTTCCCTTTACAAGCCAAGTCTCCACACTTGTTTTCCGGCGCATTATGAGCCTGCTACTAGTTTTAGCCATTCTTGATTACCTCTGGCAGTCCTACAAAACGAACAAGGAATTAAAGATGACCAAGGTGGAGATAAAGGAAGAGCGAAAAGCCGTAGAAGGTGACGAGAAGACAAAACTACAAATTCGCGCAAAAGCCATGCAAAGAGCTCGCGAAAACATGTTTGCAGCAGTTCGCACTGCCGATGTCGTAGTGACAAACCCAACCCATATTGCTGTAGCAATTAAGTACAACCTAACAGAAGATCATGCGCCAAAGGTCGTAGCAAAAGGAAAAGGTTTTATCGCCGAGAAAATTAAAGAAATTGCCGCGAAAGACAATATCCCAGTAATCGAGCGCAAGCCATTGGCACGAGCACTTTTTGCTAATGTCGAGATTGGCCAGTTTATTACATACGAGCTATTTGCTGCGGTAGCTGAACTGCTTGCCTACGTATACAAACTAAAGGGCAAAAGCCCTTTTGGACGCAGTGGTTCAGGGAACAAGCGCAATGAATAACTCTAGCCTGAGGAAATAGTCTGTGGCCACCGATACACAACTAAAAAGTTCAGCCGGAACCGTCTACACAGTACCTGCCTTACTCGTCGGTATGATCGTCATAATGATCATACCGATACCGGCCACTCTACTCGACATTCTCCTAGCGTTTAACATTACTATTTCTCTCGTGGTCTTATTCGTGGCACTTTATCTCGGCCGACCATTAGAGTTTTCAGCCTATCCATCAATAGTCCTAATCACGACCTTGTTCAGATTAGCGATGAACATAACATCCACTCGACTGATCCTCCTAAACGGAGATCAGGGATTAGACGCTGCGGGACACGTAATTCAAGCATTTGGCAATTTCGTCTTAGGAGGGAACTACGTAGTCGGCGTAGTCATATTTACAATTATCGTAATGATTAACTTTACGGTAATAACCAAAGGTTCCGGACGAATAGCAGAAGTAGCTGCCAGGTTTACACTTGACGCCATGCCTGGCAAGCAAATGGCGATAGACTCGGATTTAAATAGCGGACTAATCAGTGAGGATGAGGCAAAGCAACTGAGAAAGGATTTAGCGCGGGAAGCTGAGTTTTACGGGGCCATGGACGGAGCTTCAAAGTTCGTGCGCGGAGATGCCATGGCTGGCATCCTTATTACTTTCGTTAATATATTGGGCGGCTTATTTATTGGCATAGTCCAGGCTGGAATGCCTTGGCGAGAAGCGGCGGAAACTTACACCTTGCTAACCGTAGGTGACGGCTTAGTGAGTCAAATCCCCGCGCTAATCATATCTACCTCCGCCGGTATGATTGTTGCCCGTGCTGCTTCAGGAGCAGATCTCGGAACAGAGGTAACTGGGCAATTGACTAGGTTTTCGCAACCATTAGGCCTAGCTGCTGCTGTATCTATATTTTTCGCCTTCGTGCCAGGCCTGCCCTTCTTACCGTTTTTGCTACTAGGCATTTGCTCTGGCACGCTATCGCTATCTGCTACTACCGCCATAAAGGAAAATGAAAAATCCAAAAAGGCCGCAGAGCTAAAGGAACTACCTGCAACTCCCGCTCCTGGAAGCACTGAAGAGGTGAAGGCTCTACTTGGAGTCGATTTGCTGGAATTAGAGGTTGGCTACGAGTTAGTGCCAATGGTAGACGCTTCTACTGGCGGTGATCTAATCGACCGCATACGAGCCTTAAGGCGTCAATTTGCGATGGAACTCGGATTTATAGTCCCGCCCATTCACATACGCGATAACGTGCGAATACAGCCATCAGAATATCGCTTAATGCTTAAAGGAATTCAACTTGCCTCTGGCACACTTAAGCCACATCATTATTTAGCAATGGATCCGGGCGGCGTCGAAGCAAAAATCCCAGGCACACCGACGAAGGAACCGGCATTTGGTTTAGATGCTTTATGGATTAGCCAAGCGGATAAAGAACGTGCGCAGTTTGCCGGTTATACAGTAGTAGATCCTGCGACGGTCGTGACGACGCATATTACGGAACTCATCAAGCGCCATGCTAACGAACTCCTGGGCCGCCAAGAAGTTCAAGGTTTACTCGACAACTTGTCCAAAAACGCCCCCAAGCTCGTCGAGGAAGTCATTCCGAACATTTTGCCATTAGGCATCGTTCAACAGGTGCTCTGCAACTTACTAAAAGAAGGCGTCAGCATTCGGGATTTGCGCACTATTTTAGAAACGCTTGCAGATTGGGGTCCAACGACAAAATCGCCTGAACGCCTAACTGAGCACGCGAGGAGAGCATTGCGGCGCAATATTACGGCAAGGCACGCAGCAGATAACGGTTCATTAACGCTAATTAGCATGACGCCGTCTCTCGAAAGAGCTTTGGCAGATTCTCTACAGGTCTCAGAACATGGTTCATATCTTGCCTTAGAACCGAGCATTGCGCAGAAACTTTTGGCCAAACTAAGCGCAGCTGCGGAGAGATTTAGCCAACTCGGCAGCAGTCCAGTATTACTTGCGCCAGCTCAACTTAGAGCTGCGCTTTTTTCTTTTACAGAGCGATTCATTCCAGGCTTTGCCGTCCTATCGCACCAAGAGATAGATTCAGGCGTGCGCATTACGTCAGCAGGAGTAGTAAGTATAGACAGCGGAGAATAAAATGCTTGAATTGCCTGCCACCTACCGAACATCGAAACTAATACTTGCAGCGAATAACAAAAAGATTTCTATGACTAAACAGCCAGCACGAGTGTTTTCTATTACCAGCGGGAAGGGCGGCGTGGGGAAAACCCACGTCACCGTGAATTTGGGCGTTGCAATATCAAAGTTGGGACATAAAGTATTGCTGCTCGATGCCGACATGGGGTTAGCAAACATCAACATCCTTCTGGGCTTTCAGCCAAAAGCTACTATTCAAGACGTAGTGTCGGGTAAGGCTAAGATTAGCGATATTATCGTAACGAGCAGTTTTGGCGTAGATGTCATACCAGCAGCTAGCGGTATTCCAGAGCTTACTAATCTTAGCGAAGAAGAGCGCCTAGCATTAATGTCGAGTTTTGAGGAATTAGGCGATAGATACGACTATATCCTAATCGACACGGCCGCTGGGATAGGCGATAACGTAATGTACTTTAACGTAGCGGCAGAAGACGTGCTAGTTGTAATCGACTCTGAACCAACTACGCTAACAGACGCTTATGCGCTCATTAAAGTTCTCGCCCAAAGGTGTGGCGTTCGGCAGTTTAACATCATAGCTAATCGGACGCCTGCTGGCACTGATGGAAGAACCACATACGCACAACTTGCAGCAGCATCGGATAAATTCCTTAGAGACGTTAGCCTGAAATATTTGGGATCCATCTGCGATGATCGTCAAGTCTCAGAAGCGGTAATCGCACAGCGACCCTTTATAGAGCTTTATCCCGGGTCTAAAGCAAGCATTAACATAGCCAACTTAGCTAAAAAGCTAACCTCAAAGGCTCGCAGCAAAACGCCCAGTGGCGGCATGCAGTTCCTGTTTCAGTCCCTCCTAAAAGCCAATAACTAAGCGATTAGGTAAGGCACCGTGGCTAAAACTACTAAGAAAATCAGTAGCTTAAAAGTCCGATATGAAAATCTTCAACGCTATTGGACGGGCCTAACCATGCTTTCTTTTGTCATTACAGTGATTGGAGGCTTATTGGGGGGCGCACGATTATCTGCATTAATTTGGAGGTGTGGCTTAATTGTTTTAAGTCTTATGCTCGCGGGACGCATCATAATAAGGTCTTGGATATCTTGGGAGGAAACGAGAAGTGGTGAAAACAAAGCAGAGCGCCACCGCTGAGCCGTGCCGAATAATCGACGAAGTCGAGCGCGAAGAGCTCATTAGAAGCTTTCTTCCGCTAGTTAAGCGCGTCGTGCATCGCCTTGCCGGACGTTTGCCCGCTGAGGTCGATATTAAGGAAATGCTAAACTCCGGCATTATTGGGTTGGTAGATGCCTTGGAGAAGTACGATCCGCGGCACGAAACCAATTTTTCCACTTATGCTCAATTTCGCATTCGCGGGGCAATTCTAGATAGCTTTCGCTCACAGGATTGGGCCCCCCGTTCGCTTAGACATAAGGCAAGTAAGCTGGAGAATGCCTATCACAAGTTAGAGCAGGCGCATGGGCGGCCTGCTACTGATGATGAGGTAGCAACTGAGTTAGGCGTCGATATTGAGTTGCTTCAAAAGATGTTAAGCGAAGTAAGTAGCGTAGTAATGTTAAGTTTTGAAGAGCTCGGTTTTGG
>JADLFC010000089.1 GCA_020845775.1 Deltaproteobacteria bacterium | reverse complement strand
CCATTCAGTCATCAAGGGTAAATATTTACTAGGCACTACAAAACGAAATCAGCAAAAATCAAAAATTTTGCCAACAATTTCGCATAGTTGGAATTTACGCACCTTTTTCCTCCGCGGAAGTCAGGAGTGTCTAAGATCCTCTCCATCTATTTTCTCGCTCGATTTAATTTATACAAGTGCAATGGGGCATCCGGGCCGCTCGATAATCAGATCTATCTCCGCGTCATCCTTGGTCCGCAAATAACTAAAGGAATAATTTTTCTTATTATAGGAATTGAGCTTTAGGATCTCGTTTACAATAAACGTTTCAAATAGTCGGCCAAATTCAAAAGTGCTCTTATGTAGTCCAGTCGCAATAGTTCTCGAGAGCGTTCGCACAACGCCGGTATCGAAGAGATAAAACTTGGGATTTTTTCTCTGCTGTTTTCGTATCGACTGATGATAGGGAGGAATAATAGTTCCGAGCAATGTGTCCTGAAGAATTTCAAAGTAACTCTGCACACTGTTAGGACTAGTTCCCGCATCCTGGGCAATTTTTCGGTAATTAATTATTGCGGAAAAATCTATTAGATTTTAATGGGTTAAGAAGTCTTTTAAGCATACTTAAAATTTAGCGGCTAAATTTGAAACATGATTAACATATATCGCCGCCGCGTTAATGACAATGCGCGTTATATGCTTAACATCTAAGGAGAAAAGGAAAGTAGACTAGCAGAGCAGCACCCCGTGCCTAAGCACGTTTTTTTTTGTCTTTTGCGAGATCGACTGCATCAATAATTGACCTTAAGACCTGATTAATAGCACGAGAGCTAGAAAAGCGTTTGATTATGTCGGGGTCGAGTTTTACCAAATTACTACCCTGACAAAATCGCTTGTAGTACTTTGCGCGAACGCCCTTAGAAAAGTCATATTCCTTCTTCATATTGCCTCTTTTCTTTACTTGTAGCTTTACGCGCACTAATTATACGAATCTTATTAGCTCGGTCGGTGTGGCACACAACTACCACAAGACCAATAACCGATAATCCAATTGTAACATATCTATCCTCATTCTGGGAGTTGTTCTTATCATAGATTGTCAGCGCAAATGGATCTCCAAACACCGTTGCCGCTAGTTCAAATGAAACACCATGTTTTCGAACATTAAAGCGAGCCTTATTTTCGTCCCATTCAAAAACAAGCGACATGTTTACAAACTAACCCCCATCAATGTGTTCGCTGTTCGCCGTTAGCATAGTAGCTAAAAAATCTAAGGCGCGACACAGGTAATGGCACCTCTGCTTAGGCCTTAAAAGGGAGGAGTAGGAGAAGAAAATTACCTTCTTCTGCTCGATGCAGAATTATGAAAGAAGCGAAAAATTGAAATTGGGAATGCTTTTCTTAGCATTCCCAACATTGCAATGCACAATTAGGCTCTTTACCAGTTGTCTCGACGACCTGAATCCCTGCTATCTCTACCACCACGCCCACGTCCACCGCCGCCTCGATTTCCACCACCACCGCGCCTTTCTCCTCCACCAGATTCACTCTTAGGCCGAGCCTCATTCACAACGATTGCCCTGCCTTTAAGCTCGGAGCCATTAAGTCTCTCAATAGCCTCCTCGCCCTCCGGCCCAGAGCCCATCTCGACAAATCCAAACCCGCGAGATTTGCCTGTATACTTATCGCTTATTACTTTAGCTGACACTACAGTGCCAAATGCCGAGAATGCCTTTTCCAAATCCCCATCCACCACCTCATAAGATAAATTTCCAACGTATATATTCACTTGTCTTTTCTCAATCAATTATAGCCAACTCACAAAAAAATCTCCCCTAAACGACCCACATCAACTTCTAGAACTGAGTCACTCAGAAGAGATAAAAAAATTCCTGGCAGCGTCCTACTTTCCCACCAAACAGTAGTATCATCGGCGCTAGAGAGCTTAACTGCTGAGTTCGGAATGGGATCAGGTGTTTCCTCTCTGCTATGGCCACCAGGAAAAAATCGTTAAACAAAAGTAGAACGAAGCGAAACTGCGGCCAAAAGCCCATTAGCTTTGTAGTATAACAGACTATTGCCTAAAAGTCTCTCATAAACAGCGCAAAGTAAAAAAAAAAAGAGAAAAGATTAAGACTCACGGCCAATTAGTACCGGTAAGCTAAACGCATTGCTGCGATTACACACCCGGCCTATCAACGTTCTGGTCTTGAACGGGCCTTTAGATCGTCGACATTCCCAAAGGAAATGCCGAACAAAAGGGAGAACTAATCTTAGGTAGGGCTTCCCGCTTAGATGCTTTCAGCGGTTATCCCTTCCGTGCATGGCTACCCTGCTATGCTCTTGGCAGAACAACAGGTACACTAGAGGCACGTCCGTTCCGGTCCTCTCGTACTAGGAACAGCTTCCTTCAATTCTCCTGCGCCCACGGCAGATAGGGACCGAACTGTCTCACGACGTTCTAAACCCAGCTCGCGTGCCACTTTAATGGGCGAACAGCCCAACCCTTGGGACCTACTCCAGCCCCAGGATGTGACGAGCCGACATCGAGGTGCCAAACCTCCCCGTCGATGTGAACTCTTGGGGGAGATAAGCCTGTTATCCCCGGGGTACCTTTTATCCGTTGAGCGATGGCCCTTCCATAAAGAACCACCGGATCACTAAGACCTACTTTCGTACCTGCTCGAGCCGTCGCTCTCGCAGTTAAGCGGGCTTTTGCCTTTACACTCGACGGCTGGTTTCCAATCAGCCTGAGCCCACCATTGTGCGCCTCCGTTACTCTTTGGGAGGCGACCGCCCCAGTCAAACTACCCACCAGACGCGGTCCATCTCAGGGATTCACCTGAGTATGTTAGAACCAAGGAACTACAAGGGTGGTATTTCAAGGGTGACTCCATAAGGACTAGCGTCCCTACTTCGCTGTCTCCCACCTATCCTACACATGCAATTCCCGGGCTCAGCGCCAAGCTATAGTAAAGGTCCACGGGGTCTTTCCGTCTTGCCGCGGGTACTGCGCATCTTCACGCAGAATTCAATTTCACTGAGTCCCTGGTCGAGACAGTGGGGAAGTCGTTACGCCATTCGTGCAGGTCGGAACTTACCCGACAAGGAATTTCGCTCGATTCACTCCTATATTGTTTCCAATAAGGTCGGACTTTATCTTAATTGGCCTCGATTAGGACCAATCCCAAACGTAAAGTCTCTGAGGGTTCCCGTTCATTACGGGCCTTCCCTGCGGATTGCCCCCTTGTCCGTAGGATTTTTACTGCCAGTCATAACAAACTGACGAGTACCTTACGGCTGTGCGAGGGTGTTCCCGCATATAGTTTGGTTTTACTAAGGCAACGATATTCACCTTAGGACCGTTCTTATTTGTTACTCCTCATTAGCGCTTAATAGCAAACCAATAAGGGGCTAAATCGTTTCCGCTTAGCTCTTCATATCGCTATGAAGTTCGGACTATATCATCTTCTTGGCTTTCCAAGAGTCTGGCGTATAGTCTCTGAGGATTCCTAAAATCTTGCTAGAATTTCTTGATCCGAATATTTACGCTTTCCACCGTCATTCATATCTCTCCTAATTGATAGAATCTCCTCCACTCCTTCTCGCGTAAGATGTCTTTTATCCAACATAATTTCCACTAGTTGTCTAAATTTCGCAAAATCTCGCTTTTTCTTTGCCGAAAGAAACGAGAATTTTCGAAAAAATGGCACTACATTCTCGGTAATGGATACTAAATTATTAACTTCGTAGTACCAAACACCATCGCTGCGCACCCTCATGGTGCCACACTGCAAATGCCTTTTAAATAGCGCAAGAATAACTTTATCACGCTGCGATATATTGAAGCACAAGGATACTTTCCAGGGACAACAATAATCTTCGCGCTGACGAAAGGACACATTAAAACTCCCCTCTCCATCAGCAAAGCCAGCGAGATAATACCCAATCCGCGCGGGAATCATATTGACATTCAACATAAAACAACACTCTAACAAAGACCTTAAGTCTTTCCTGCTGATTATCCGCACCAAACAGATTATTACTATATGGTAAATAATTAAATAACAATTATCTATTCCAAAGTACCGTTGGATACACCGGATTTTCCAGCATATAGCCAGATTTTTTTTCGTAACTACAACTGTCCTGCCTCAACGTTCGTCGAGACATTGTTTACTTAATTTTATAGTTACGGCCGCCGTTCACCGGGGCTTCGGTTCAATGCTTCACGCCGAAGCGTTGACAAATCCCCTTAACCTTCCGGCACCGGGCAGGCGTCAGACCCTATACATCCTCTTACGAGTTAGCAGAGTCCTGTGTTTTTAGTAAACAGTCGCTACCCCCTGCTCTCTGCGACCTCTTCGAGCTTAGGACGCGAGGTCCCTCACCCTAAGGAGGCCTGCCTTCTCCCGAAGTTACGACAGTAATTTGCCTAGTTCCTTAACCAGGGTTCTCTCAAGCGCCTTAGTATTCTCTACTCGCCCACCAGAGTCGGTTTGCGGTACGGACAGAATTTCACAGACTTAGAGGCTTTTCTCGGAAGCGTGGGATCAATCACTTCTCCTTGGCCGAGGCCTCAGATTGTCTCGCACCTCGGCATATATGGCAAAGCGGATTTTCCTGCTTCACCTGCCTACATGCTTTCCCCGGGACATCCATCACCCGGTAGACCTACCCTTCTCCGTCCCCTCATCGTACGAAGTAAAATCCTGGTACGGGAATATTAACCCGTTTTCCATCACCTACGCCATTCGGCCTCGGCTTAGGACCCGACTAACCCTGAGCGGATGACCCTGGCTCAGGAAACCTTGGGCTTTCGGCGACAGGGTTTTTCACCCTGTTTATCGTTACTCATGTCAGCATAATCACTTGTTAGCAGTCCACGCGTCCTTACAGTCACGCTTCAACCCGCTAACAACGCTCCTCTACCATCTTGCCCGCCTTATTTAAACTCACTATTTAAATTTAATGAACTTAAAAAAGGCGGGCAGATCCGCAGCTTCGGTACAATGCTTGAGCCCCGTTACATTTTCGGCACGAGCGCACTTAACCAGTGAGCTGTTACGCTTTCTTTAAAGGATGGCTGCTTCTAAGCCAACCTCCTGGCTGTCAATGTGTTCTCACATCCTTTGACACTTAGCATTGATTTTGGGACCTTAGCTGGCGGTCCGGGTTCTTTCCCTTTCGTCCGCGGACCTTATCACCCGCGAGCTGACTGCCGTGCTCGACTACAACGGTATTCGGAGTCTAGTTAGGTTTGGTAGGCTGGTAGGCCCCCTAGCCTATTCAGTGCTCTACCCCCGTTGCATATACACGACGCTATACCTAAATATATTTCGAGGAGAACCAGCTATCTCCAGGTTTGATTAGCCTTTCACCCCTATTCACAGCTCATCCGATAATTTTTCAACATTACCCGGTTCGGACCTCCACTAGGTGTTACCCCAGCTTCATCCTGGCCATGAATAGATCACCTGGCTTCGGGTCTGCCCCCTGTGACTGAAACGCTCAGTTAAAACTCGCTTTCGCTACGGCTCCATCTTATCGACTTAACCTTGCCACAGAGGCGCAACTCACTGACCCATGATACAAGAGGTACGCAGTTCCACTGTTACAGAATAACATAGTGGTTCCACTGTTTGTAGACACACGGTTTCAGGTACTATTTCATTCCCCTCATCGGGGTTCTTTTCACCTTTCCCTCACGGTACTAGTTCGCTATCGGTCGCCAAGTAGTATTTAGCCTTGGATGATGGTCCACCCAGCTTCCAGCAGGATTCCACGTGGCCCGCTGTACTCAGGAACATACTCACCGCCATTGCCAATTTTGCTTACGGGGCTATCACCCTCTGTGGCAGAGCTTTCCAGCTCATTTCAACTATCAACTTCGGTCGGCTTTATTGCATGTCCTACAACCCCGTTCGAACCGAGGTTCAAACGGTTTAGGCTATTCCCAGTTCGCTCACCGCTACTACGGGAATCTCTTTTGATTTCTCTTCCTCAGGATACTTAGATGTTTCAGTTCTCCTGGTTCGCCCTTCCGCCCCCTCCGAAGAGAGGTCGAGAAGTAACTGGCTTTTGGCCAGTTGAGTTTCCTCATTCGGAAACCTCCGGATCGTAGCTTATTTAGCAGCTCCCCGAAGATTATCGCAGCTATATCGCGTCCTTCATCGCCTCTTAGCGCCAAGGCATCCTCCGTGTGCCCTTAGTAACTTAATCTTTTCTCAAAAATCTTTTGCCTTAAATCGCCCAAGGCAGAACAAAACTAACGTTCTACCTCTTCGATTCTGTAGAGATCTTTATTCACTTGAGAAACTTTTTCTCAGTTTCGCTTCGTCTACCAATATTCAAATCTTCAAAGAACAACCCAGTCGACCAACTGTCGCCCTGAGTGGGCCAAAAGCCCGGTCTCTCAAAACTAGGCTGAGTAGTCTAGCCGCTTAAACAGCGGCAAGAGAATTACACTTAAACAAATGTGAATCGTAGAGATAAAACTACCGAATAAAAATGTTTTTAAATGAGCGATCATCACAACTGACAATCTCCCTAATTATTTAGGGTAGCCTTATGGCAGCAATTAGATAAAACTAAGCGCATATTCATAAGGCAACTCCCTTAAAGGAGGTGATCCAGCCACTGCTTCCGCAACGGCTACCTTGTTACGACTTCACCCCAGTCACTAGCCGTACCATAAACGCCTGCCTCCCGAAGGTTAGCTCAACGTTTTCCGGTACAACCAACTCCCATGGTGTGACGGGCGGTGTGTACAAGGCCCGGGAACGTATTCACCGCGGCATGCTGATCCGCGATTACTAGCGATTCCAACTTCATGGAGTCGAATTGCAGACTCCAATCCGAACTGAGAGAGGTTTTTTGCGATTAGCATGCTCTTGCGAGTTAGCAACGCTTTGTGCCTCCCATTGTAGCACGTGTGTAGCCCTGGGCATAAAGGCCATGAGGACTTGACGTCATCCCCACCTTCCTCTGGCTTATGGCCAAGCGGTCCCACTAGAGTCCCCAACTAAATGATGGCAACTAGTGGCAGGGGTTGCGCTCGTTGCGGGACTTAACCCAACATCTCACAACACGAGCTGACGACAGCCATGCAGCACCTGTCACCGGGTCCCCGAAGGGAACCCCTGCTTTCACAGGGTAGCCCGGGATGTCAAGCCCAGGTAAGGTTTTTCGCGTAGCATCGAATTAAACCACATGCTCCACCGCTTGTGCGGGCCCCCGTCAATTCCTTTGAGTTTTAATCTTGCGACCGTACTTCCCAGGCGGGATACTTAATGCGTTAGCGACGTCACCGAAATTATTAGGAATTCCGACGACTAGTATCCATAGTTTAGGGCGTGGACTACCAGGGTATCTAATCCTGTTTGCTCCCCACGCTTTCGCGTCTCAGCGTCAGAAACGAGCCAGAAGGCCGCCTTCGCCTCCGATATTCCTCCTGGTATCTACGGATTTCACCCCTACACCAGGAATTCTACCTTCCTCTCTCGCACTCTAGTCTACCAGTATCCAGTGCACTTCCGGGGTTAAGCCCCGGGCTTTCACACCAGACTTAGCAAACCGCCTACACGCGCTTTACGCCCAATAATTCCGAACAACGCTTGCACCCTCCGTATTACCGCGGCTGCTGGCACGGAGTTAGCCGGTGCTTCTTCTGCAGGTACCGTCAGGTTTCCCTTCTTCCCTGCTGAAAGGGCTTTACGACCCGAAGGCCTTCGTCACCCACGCGGGATTGCTGCATCAGGCTTTCGCCCATTGTGCAATATTCCCAACTGCTGCCTCCCGTGGGAGTCTGGACCGTGTACCAGTTCAAGTGTTGCTGATCATCCTCTCAGACCAGCTATCCATCGTCGCCTTGGTGCGCCATTACCACACCAACTAGCTAATGGACCGCAGCCCGATCCTTTCGCGGCTTGCGCCTTTACCAAAGATAACCGCAGTCACCTTTAGATCATTCGGTATTAGCCCCGGTTTCCCGGGGTTATCCCCAGCAAAAGGGTACGTTAGCTACGTGTTACTCACCCGTGCGCCACTCTACTTGCTCCCCGAAGGGAACTTTCGCGTACGACTTGCATGTTTGAAGCATCCCGCTAGCGTTCGTTCTGAGCCAGGATCAAACTCTTCAGTTTGATAAAAATCTCTACTTTTTGGTTAAAAAGAATTCTGTTTCGAGATTCCCAGCTGCTTCGCGCCCTCTGCAATCAATAGACCAGCCTAACAAGACCGCTAACGACAACAGGAACGCGCAAATATCACTCATTACGGAAAAACAAGTTTCCATAGCGGTAGTAATTCACAATTTAATGTGTATTCTCTTCTACTCAACCTAGATTTCAAAGACCAGCGCCTATCTGCCTATATTTAAAAAGGCATCAGCCATCGCTTTCAGCCCATGGCTGAAAAACAGTTCGGCAATACTGCACCAATCGCCCTTCGAACACAATAGCCACAAGACATTTTTTTTAAAAAAATCTAAACAAAATAAACCAACAAAAACCATAATATATAAATACTTAAGTTGTTTATAATTTAAATGCTACAATTACGCCCTTAAGCCGCACCTAGGTTAATGACGCAGTCAGCCCTAGAAACAGCAGTTGGATCGTGGGAAGAGAACAACAGCGAAACTCCTCTTGTAGTTAATTTAAAAACCTCGTCCATTGCTATACTAACCTCATTTTTATCTAGACCGCTAAAAGGCTGTTCCATTACATACAACGTTGACGACATCCCCTCTGTCCTAGAAAGAAGGCGCGAAAGAACTAAGCGCTGGAATACGCTATAGGAGACCATCTCCAAGCTCGCGCCCAGGACGACGCCACCTAGACCAAGTCTTTCGAGAACTCGCAGTTTCGATAGAATAGCAGCATTGGAACGAAATAATACCAAAGCATTTGCTACGCTACAGCGCAAAACTTCGTCTACTGAATTTAGCCCCAAAAGAACCTTTAAAACCCTCGTCTGATATCTTCGCCCGTAACAGTCCTCACAAAATTCACAACTATAGCCCAAAAAATCCAGATCCAAGACCCTATATCCCAAACCCTTACAGGCCTCGCAGCGCCCACTAGGCTTTTCGAGCGAAAAATCGCTACCCTTCAAACCCGCCTGCCGTGCTGCCGGCAAGCTCGCAAAAACTTCGCCTATATCATCGGCAACTCCCACGAAGGAAGCTACGGTATTGTGCTGCCTACTGCTATCCACTCGATCCCGTCCATCGCAATAAAGACATCTTTGCAGATTTTCAAATCCGCTAATGTCAGCAGACATCGGCTTGCCTTGTTTGAACAATTTAAAATTATTGCAGATTATATCTCGCATGAGAACCGTTTTTCCAGAACCAGCAGGCCCCACCATTGCGACCAAGGCGTTAAGGGGAATTTTTATTTCCAATTTGTCACCACGACAAACCCGCCTATCAGAAGGTACTACACTTATTAACTTGCACTTGCGACCGAGTCGCTTTGCCCTACTAAAACAAAGCTTCTCAGTACTGCTACCCCCAAGACCAGGCCAGCAGCTAACTTCTCCTTGAAACGCCACGGAGGCCCCTTCCGCTCCCTTAGTCCATTCTAGCTCAATTAGATAATCAGCCCCTCTAATAAAACTTTCATCCCTCTCTACCACCACTAACGTGTTGCCCTGCTCAACAAGAAGGCGACAATACTTCCGAAAAAGTTCTAAATCGCTCGGATGAAGCACATTGCTCGGTTGCTCCACTATAAACATAGTATCTACCGACTTTTGAAAAAAAAACTTGGCAACAAGCAGCTTATAAAACTCACCTTCAGAAATGACCTCAAGCCGACTAAATAGTGTGAGATTGCCGAGCCCCAGTTCGCATAAACATTGCAAAGCACTTTTTAACCTTTCGAGCTCATCTATCGCCTCGTCCCCCCTTATCTCCGTAGGCACTTTCAGAGCGCCAAATAAGTCATCTAACGGCAAACCGCAAAGCTCTCCTAGTGTTCGACCAAAAAGAAAACTATTTAGAGCGTATTCACTTAATCCAGTACCAAAACATGTTTCACACGTAGCCCACACACTTTTAACTTTTTTCCCAGCTCTTCCGTTACACGAACTACAAACGCAAACCGGCGATGAGCGCTGAAACAACTCCATAGAAAGCGAAGGATAGCCCCGCAGACACCTAATGCACATGTCTCCTCGGCTTACGTAACGCAGCGATGAAACAGGAGTTCCATCCCCAAGTCCACTAGCTACGGCGCGACTAGAACGTTCGATTAACACCGCTAACGTGACGCCCAAAGAAAAGCTCTTATCTAAAGAGTCCATCACCCTACCCTTTAGCTCGGACTGATTTAGGCTTAACTCGATACTATCGACTATGGCGATAAAATCTCGTATTTCTCCAGTTCTAAGCTTAAGAGCCTGGTAAAAACGCCGCTCCTCTTCATCTAATTGCTGTTCGCTAAAACTATCTAAATCTTTCGCGCTGAGATCCTTAATCGGCAATTTATAAAGTGCCCCATCGACAAAAAACCGCCTATACCCAATCTGGCGCAGCTTTTCCACCAAGGCGACCGCCTTAGCCCAAGCCTCTGACTCCCCTCTTGTCCTAACAAAATTAGCTTCAAGCGATCTAGCTACGGCAGAAAAACTTTCATTGCGAAAAACAGCCCCTATGAGATAAATAGCTCTGCCTCCGCTAGAAATATCAGCATTGTCTGTCGCAGTAATTTCTTTCCAAACGGCTAGTGGCCTAGCGTCTACCAGCTTATCACCGCAATTAGTACAATGCGAAACTCCATAATGCGCTAAGCTCTTTAAGAACAGCGCATCTAAGCCAAGAAATTTGCATAGGGGCTGATCGGTCGGAACTTCACTTTTTACGTCCGAAAGACTAATAGCCGGAAGTAACCCGCTCACCTCCTGGCATTTACTCCGCGACAATAACTCCATTTTGCTTCTACTGCGTCCGCTAGGTAAAATTCCAGAAGCAATCCTTGCTCTTGCCTCTGCATAAATTGTATTTATAACCAAAGAGGTCTTCCCAGTAGACGTAGCACCTGTTACAACACTAAGCTTTCGATGAGGAATGGCAATGTCAACTGACGACAAGCCACCGGTGCAGATTTTCGAAATGCGTAAACAACTACTTGCTGGCAAAGATTTTGTCATAAATTTAACAAGATAAGTTTTGTGCCCTTGCTTAACATAAACCCGTTTAGAATCTTGCCCATTACCTTTCGCGCTGCTCTAGCGATAACTCTTTCGTTTGTAGCTATAAGATATTTGGCAACACCGCTAAGCGATATCGTAGCCCATCTAATTGGCATTGGCATGTTATCGCTGATCCTTCTTTCGCTAATAATTTGCACTATAACTAAAAGGTATCTGCTAAAAAACCTCTCTGCGAAAATATACTTCGATAACGAAAATATTATATCCAAAATCGATACCCAGGCTGGCATGGAGATACAAAACGCCAGCCTTCCTCCTTTCTTTAGCTTAAGCGTTAAAAGACTTTTTAGAAACGAGGGGACTATTTCGCCGACTCATCTACTAACAGGTCGCCTACCAAAAAGACATCTCATGGACAGCGTCTACTTCCCACATCGCGGAATTTGGGCTCTTGATGGAATCGAACTACGTTTATGTGACAATTTGGGCTTTTGCTCGTTTCAGTGGAAGATTAATATCGATGCGTCAGTAGAAGTATCTCCAGCCTTGGCCCCTATAGGACACCTACCAATCATTGCTGCTAGCTCTCGCTCGGGTGATATGGACAATTTTTCCAATGTCCGCTCTGG
>JADLFC010000088.1 GCA_020845775.1 Deltaproteobacteria bacterium | reverse complement strand
CGCGTCTAGCGCGTGTTATGCCTGAATCACAATCTTCATTAATTCCTCAAACCGTCGCATGACTGCCGCGCGCCTTGGGCGTGATGGAATTTCTTCAATTATTTCCCTTGCTTTCCTTCGGGAAAACGAACTCGGTAGCTCAACTTCTGGCAGTGATCGAAATGATCGAGAGCGCCCAAGCGAAAGATAGAGATAATCTATCAGTGCCTTTTCGGGCGTCGCCATTTTAATCATAGATTTTCCAAGTAGTTCAAAACCAAAAAAAAACTCTGGCGCAACGTGGTGTATAGAAAACTCGCCAATCCGGTTTTTATAACGCTTAGTTCTAGCAAGCGAGACTGCATATACAACTGCAGGAATCTGAGAAACTATCCCATGATGATATAGGGCGGATTGAAGAGAGATATAAGCAGGAGATGGATTAGTAAGTGCTTCAGGAATGGCAAATGGATCAATACTTGCCCCGATAAGCCAACGTCCGCGACCTAGGCGAATAACTCGTCCTGCTTGCTCGAGTCTGCTTAGGATATTGCTTGCATAGACAGTCGAGATATCAAGAAATGCAGCGACATCTCGCGTTGCCATGCATGGATAACCAAATTTGCTAAGTTTCGTGTCAGCTTGAAGCAGATTCATCGAAAGCCTCTCTTATAAAACCTAGCACTTTTGAAACCATGCTGTTCCATTCTTGTTCAGTGCCATATAGACTCTGATACTCGGGCATTAAATACGCGACAACTTGTCCCTGGTAATCGTCGAAGCTTAACCTAAGTGCATTCTCGCATGCTCTATTAATATCAGAGGCACTTAGTGCGTATTTTCCGAGATCGAGCTTGTCGTGGATTAGGAAAGAGAGATCGAATATGTCTCTAGCTTGAGTTTGCGCTCTTCCAATAAGAGCGCCTATCTTTTGCCGCACCGCCCATATTCGTGGGTAATGATAGCAAGAAATAGGATAGAGTTTGTATTTGACTAGAATTTCTTGATCAACAGGCTCCATAACTGCGCCTTCAAGTCCATCTCGCCTGGAGAATTCAATTTTTGTTGGTAGTTTGCGATCTTGGTCTTCGATGCTCAACATAATCTTCCAGCGTTGCGTGGTGTTAGTCTGTTTCGGCTCTGATGTCTGGGAGATCTCAATCCTCGCTGCACGAAGGGTGTCGATAAATGCCTTGCTCTTAAAAATATTGCGCACATTGCCCCGAAGCGTTTCTAGGGAGATTTTATAGACGTCAAAATCAATATCTTCAGAGAAACGAATGCTCTTAAAATAAAATCTAAGATTAACCCCGCCCTTTAGGGCGAAGAGATCCTGAGCAATTCGCCTCGATAGCTGTCCCAAGAAAATAAGGTGAAAGTGCTCAATTGTCTCGTAAAAGTTCATCTTTTAATAATACCGATAGTTTGCAATATTGTAAACTATCGGTATTTATGTTTAAGCCCGCGCTTTTGGTTGCGAAGTTCGCAAATTTATACGTAGTTCTAGTGTAGTAAGCACTTGTGTTGATAAATCACATCTTAGTTGTTAATTATCATGATATTTAACAACATAGTTGTGGATTCTATGCATAGTCGGTTACTTAACCTAGCGGAATTATTATCTAAGCGCTCGCATTTTTTATTCGGTCCCCGCGCCACCGGAAAAACCACTTTAGTAGAACAAACCCTGAAAGATGCCTTAGTTATCGACTTGCTCCACGCGCGAACTTTTTCCACCTTGGTAAGAGATCCAAGCGTGTTAGCGGAGCTCATTACTAGTGATCGGCAAATTGTGGTTATAGACGAAGTTCAGAAGTTACCCATTATTCTCGACGAGGTGCAGAGGCTCATTCAAAAGAGAAATATCACTTTTTTGCTAACTGGCTCTAGCGCGCGCAAACTAAAGCACGGCGGTGCTAATCTACTTGCTGGTCGAGCCAGGGAAGCAAAACTTTTTCCTTTGGTTTCAGCGGAGATAGAAAACTTTGATCTTTTAAGACTTATAAATCATGGCGGCATTCCGCAGATTTACGACAGCTCTGCGCCGGATGAGGATCTTGCGGCGTATGTAGATACCTACCTAAGAGAAGAAATTAAAGCAGAGGCAGTAACGCGCAATATCACTGCTTTTGTTGAATTTTTGGACGCCTGTGCCCTTGCCAATGGCCAGGAGATAAATTACGAATCCTTTGCCGCTGACTTACAAGTAAGCCCCAGCACATTAAAAAATTACTTTTCGATTCTCGAAGATACTTTAATTGGTTTTCGCCTGCCGGGCTTTACCAAGACTGCTAAAAGAAAATCCATTTCTCGGGCAAAACACTTCTTATTTGATCTCGGAGTTATGCGCCACTTAGCAAAAATTGATAAGGTAGAAATGGGTAGCAAACTTTTTGGCGATGCCTTCGAGCATTTTATAATCCTTGAGGTGCGAAGTTATCTAGCTTATTCTCGCAAGAATTTAGCCTTACACTACTGGCGCTCGACATCACAGTTTGAGGTAGGCCTTTTGGTTGGAGACTCCGTTGCTATTGAAGTCAAAGCCACCCCCAACCCCTCGCCAAAACATTTAAAAGGCCTCCGCGCCCTAAAAGAGGAAGGGATTTTAAAAAAATATATTCTCGTATGCACCTGCACGCAAAGGCGCAATACTGAAGACAAAATTGAAATTCTTCCTTGGAAGGAGTTTTTAGAATACCTCTGGGGAGGCGAGTTAATCTAGTTATTTCAATATCGACATACCTTCGGTAATCTTTTTGTTTTGGGCAATAATTGTAGACAGCTCGTCTAAGCCGAGAGTATTATTGGCGAAACGCTTAAACGCTTCCAGCCAATAAGGATTTCACCTATGAATCAGCGCAATAGAACTAATCTAAATTCTTACTTGAACGCTTTATGCTTTTTTGTAGTTATTGCTTTTTTTGTAGGTGTTAGAGATGGCGTTTCTGCTGAAATTAGCAGCGAGTGCCTTAGTTTGGCTGGCCCTAGTGTCGGTATAGAAAATATCGATGCCAAAAAGGCAATTTCTGCTTGTGGAGCGGCTTTAAGTGCTAAGCCTTCAGACGGAGAACTTGCATTTGCTTTGGGACGCGCATTGGAAAAGGGCGGAAGAATCGACGATGCGCGCAGTTTATATACGTGGGCAGTGGATTTGGGCTTCTCTAAAGCATTGGATGCTTTAGAGAAGATTGAAAAAAAGGAAATAAAATTCGTAGAAGGCGAAAAAGAACGGAATGTCTTTGCGGCTAAACTAGATGATCTTTCACACCTGGGGACAAAAATAGCGCGATCCGTTAAACGCGATAACTTTGATTACCTTTCCGTAATAGCTCAGTCCGACATGCAGCCCGAATCGCTACTAAGATGGGTGAGAGAAAACACTCGACTTATCCCGTATCAGGGCATGCTGCGCGGTTCCGATGGGGTGTTGATGGATAGATGCGGAAATAGCCTGGATAGAGCACTACTTCTGGGGGAGCTCATTACAAGAATAGGTCAATCGGTAAGAGTGGCTCATAAGATCTTAGACAAAGAGGCATTGGAAAAACTTAAGAAAAGTTTTCTGGAGACAAAGCGAGCGACAAGCAATGTTGCAAATGAAGTTGATAAAGAGGGACTATCGCGGTTAATGCAAGAAGGTTTTATTTTTAGCAAGGAACAGATAGATAGTGCCATTGATAAGTCGCTGTTGGAAACTAAGCGCCTTCAAAGTGAAGTTGCGGAGATGTTTATGCTAATTAATCCAGCAGTGCTAGATATTCTTAAGGATAGCGTTTCCGCTAAGGAGTTCGACGCTGAAATTGAAAACGGATTAAGGGACTACTATTGGATTGAACTTAGAGGGCTTAATGGCTGGGAGCCATTATTCTTAGATGAAGGAATAGTTGCTGCTAAAGGCGAAACATCTGAAACCTTTTCGCTTGATAGCGTGCCTTATGCCTTAAACCACTCCGTGACACTTCGCCTTTTTGTCGAAACGCTACAAGATGGCAAATCTTCTGAGCAAAAAGTATTGGAAAAAAAATTTCTAGCACGAGAATTTAGCGGCAAACCTCTAGCTCTTGGCCATGTCTTGCTTCCCCAACCAGATATTATGCAGATACTTAAAGCCGAAGAACCCGAACGAGCTCTCCGCGAGGCAGTTTCTAAAGCCTGGGTCGTTATCCCAAAACTTTTTGTTGGAAGCGAATCTCATGAAGATCAATTATTCGCCACAGATGGCCGAGTTCTCCCGTCTAATTTGCAATCCCTTGCAGAACTAGGCGTAGCAGGCAGTATAAATGTGGCGAAAGTTTTGGAAAAGTTTGGTACACTGCTCGATGATGGAAGGAGCGAGAACAAAACAAATCACAGAGAGAAAGCCGAGGTGATAGCAGAGTGGCTAGAAATTGAAATTTTTTCGCCCGGTCGACCTGTTAAAGTAGAAAGGCGAGCAATTTTCGATCTCCTTGGCCCAGCGGAGAGGAGCGGGCAAGCAATTAAAGTTGCCATAGACTCTAGCTCAATAGAAAGGCGAGCATTGGCCTTGGGAGGCAGCATAGACATTTACATCTACGGAGCAACCCCACATCGGGATTGGCTGACGGCAAGAGCTAGTGAGGCCGTCGCGAGCGCGCTAGGAGCCACTGCCCGAAATGTGCGAAAGAACGAAAATGTGAATAACATGATAGCGAATGCCCAAAATGAGCGCTTTCAGCTTGCACTTTGGGGGCATGCGCAATATCGCTCGTCTTCCGGAATGTTGCCACAAGCTGCACCCGTTATGCCGAACGTGAGCCTTTTCTGGCAAATGCTGACTTCGGACACAAATGGAACTACTCGCGCTAGATCTGCAATTGATCTCCTTAGTAATGCTGCTATTGTTGACGGCAGTATTCGCAATCGCATTTCACAGGGTATTTTAGATACCGCAGTGGAGCAAGCTTTGGTTTCAAGCGATGTGCCGGAAAGTGGCAACGCGGCAATGCTTTTTTTTCAGGATCTAAAAGCCAAGAAAGAGTGGAAATTGATAAAAGAACCTTCTAGCGTTGATAGCCTCGGTTTATCTGAGAATATAAGATTTAGAATAAAAAATGCGCTCAGTGAAGGGTTCCTCATAATTGCGCCGCAAAGTCCTACGGAACTTCCAGGCGGAGCGCAGCAGGAGGCATATTGGCGCGTAGATCCAAAGACAGGAGATATTTTGGGAATTTCTAGCAATGGCTTGGGCGGAGCTATGGCCGAATACTTAACTACACATCAAATCGCATTTATTGCGCTATGTAGTGCGTTTTCCATTGGATGTATGGCTTCCGATGGCGCAACAATCACTTCTGGAATTCTTCTGACTACGTGTTTAGCTAAGGTCCCAGCAACTAAACTAGGGGTGGCCTTTGGTCTCTTGTTTTCGGCCTTTCTGGACATGGTAATGAGTGCTGCAACGCCAGGTCTATGATAGCAGTTAGCCATAAAACTCTAGCAAGAGCGCTTTTGTGGGTTACGTGCATCGCAGCGGTTTTATTACTATCCTTTTTGCCTGTGCGTCTAACGCTTGCAGTCGATAATACTTGTCTTGCCGTAGACGGGGAAAATAGCAGTTTTGAGGATGCAGTTCCACTGCAGGGCCAATTTTGTAGGACTGGAAGCATTTTAAAGAGCGAGGAAAGAATTTTTTTTCGACTTCAGCTAGCCTCCTCGTCAGCGCAAAGTTATTGGAGTTTTCAGTTGCAGGCTCTACCGGGGCAGGCGGGAAGGCTTGAGATATTTTTTGTTCCACCCGATAAGTCGGCTAGCGATGTCGCTAGATCGTCATCTTTATTTTCTGCTGATACGAGTTCAGCAACCGGCATTCTGAATACGGAGCCATTAATTTTAGGTTCTGGATATTTCATTATTGCCATAAGCGGTTCTGGAGACGGTATTACGTATAAACTGCGCGGGCAGCAGGTTCGTGCTTTGCCAGCGGAATGGAAAAAAGTGGATGCCGTTAGACAGGATAGTTTTTCGCTCTCGTCAGTTCTGCCGCAGGGTTCAATCGAAATTCCTTGGGAAGTAAGTGATTCTCAAATCTTATGGGAACTCGTGCTGCAAAGTCGACCGGGTGCAAGAGTTTCTTTGGCGCTAGTCGGAGCAAATGGCGAGGAGATTGCACGAGCGAAACAAGCCGCGGATGATTTTGGCGTAACTAGGCTGGCAGATCTAGGCCTTGAAAGCAATAAATACAAAGTTGTCGTGCAGGGAGAGACAGATGTTTCGATAGCTCTTGAGGCAAGAGCTATATCGACTCATGGCGGTATGGAGTTTTCGAGAGAGCCGGACAGTTCGGAGCGAGAAGCCCATCAGCTAACGCCTAGGATTAGGCGTTCGGGAAGGCTAGTAAAACGCGACTGGTATGGCGATTCGGATTACTATTTCTTCGATGTAGATGAGGCATTGTCAAAGAAAGAAACAGAAATACTACTTCGTTCGCCGAGTAAAGACTCAATCGCTCTTCAACTACTCGATAAAGAGGGACGCGTGATGTCATCTGCTAAGGGTTTTTACGAAATAAAGCTATCGAAGTTGGTTCTTCAGCCTGGGCGCTATTATGTTAATGTTACTGGGGAATTAGGATTAGACGAAACTTATGTATTGGGAGTTTTTGATAATCCTGCCGCGTCGGCTTCGTCGGAGCGAGAGCCCAACGACAGATATGAACTCGCAATGCCGATAGATTCTACTGGGCCGATCAGCGGTTCGTTATCAGAAAATGACACTAGGGACTTATTTAAGGTGAAGATCGATAACGGCTTAGAACTCTGGGATTTTGAAGTGTTTGGAAGTAGTGTTAGTAATTTAAGTCTAATCGACTCCTCGGGTAAAACAATAGTGCAAGGTTCTTCGCGAAAGGGCGCTTCAGTAATAAAACTTCCTCGCGTGCTAGTTCCTCAAGGATGGCGAACTGTAGCTATAGACGGAAAACAGGGAGATTGGATTTTTAGGGCAAAAAAAATTGGTTTACCTAATGCGGGAGAGGAGCTAGAGCCAAACAATGAAATAGCTCGTGCTGTTCACGTTAGAGAAGGAATATCAATAAAAGGCTGGCTAGACTACGGTGGCGACATAGATTATCACACTTTTTTTCTGCCGGCCCCAAGCAGAGTGCGCATCGCGCTCGATTCGCCTGTTGATTTTCCAGTTGTATCGCAATTGGAGTGGGGTCAAGCCGCTGAGGTCGTAGCTGAATTTATCAACACGGAAGTATCTGGAGAAACTCAGCATATTATCTGGGAGGGCTTGCTCGAGCCTGGAGATTACTATCTAAAACTTAGGCTAAGTAATAGCCAGGATTTTACGACATATCCATATGCCCTGCGAGTGGATGCTTTGCCCTTTTTTGTAAATGAGCAAACTTCTGTACAGCAACCTGGGTTTAGCGCAGAACTTAAGTTTAATGCAAAAGAGGTCGCGCCATTTTTAGCAGATGCGCAGGTAATAGAGGGGGTGCTTGCGATTAAGTCTCTTGCTTCGTCGCAGAGTGTCATAAAGCCAAAGGCATGGATTGCCGATGAAAGATGGACTTTGAAGGGGTTGCCAGCCGATATTAAACTCGAGCCAGAAGGCGAAGTTAAATTGCCACTTGCACTTTTGGTTTCTCCAGATGCTCGCGACGATTGGCCTATGAGAGTAGAGATTAACCTTCAAAGTGATTCGGAGAAGAGTGAGAGTGTACGCGTTTCAGACATTATAAAAGTAGTTGCTACAGCAAAGCGAGCCAAGCGGTTTTTAACGCCGGCTATCCCAAAAAAATTGAGTGGCGGGATTAATGTAGCGTGGTCGGTTTTAGGGGCGACTGCGGAGCAAAAGTACGTTTGTCTCATCGACGGCATCGTGGATGGAAAGTCAGTTAGTCTTCCTATTGGCGAGCCCGTCGTAGTGTCGCTTGCTGGCACTGATGTGAGGCCGATTGTTGGCGCATTATTTGAACCAGCACCTCTAGCGCCTTTTAGAGCACGTATAAAGAATTTTAAACTTGAAATATCAATAGATGGCAAAAATTATACGGAGGTGCTTGGCGAAAAACTTTCTCCGATTTTTCGAGAGCAGGGATTTGTTTTTAAGCAGCCCATTGAGGCTAGATTTGTTCGCCTTACAGCTTTGGATAATTATGGGAAGGAAAATTCTAATACTGCCGAACTGTCGGAGCTAAAAATTATTCAGGATCCTTCTTTGCCTTTTGATAAGGCGGTTAAGTTTAACATTGCCTCGCCATCAGTTGGAGGGCATGTAGTCTATGCAAGCGGTGAGCCAGAGAGCAATTTAACTGGCGACAGTGGCAATTGGAACAAGAAACCAATAGCGTTTCCTGCAAAACGAGAGCAGCCTATAAAAATCGTGCTGGGTTTTATGGCTTCGCGCAGTCCTCAAATTGCGGAGATTACCTGGGAAGCAGAAAATTCATGGGGATCGTCGAGTGCGAATTTAGAGTTTGATGTGAGTTACAGTATCGATGGGCCATTTGGTCCATGGGCAAAGCTTGGACGATGGAAGGTGGCAGAGAGTAACAATGGAGTAAGCACATTCACGTTAGGCGAGCCACTTAGAGCAAGTAACCTGTTAATTGAAGTGCTTGCACCTTTAGGCAAGCGAGTAGTTTTGGCGGGACGTCTCGGAGTATGGGAGCAGTTTGTAGATTCGAGCTATCGCTCAATCCTGGGGGAATGGGGAAGCGATATTAAGCAAATGGTGTCTGAATATGGGCGGCAATCTAGCGATGTTGGAAACGTCGGCAATGGACTTGGGTTAACTCGAGAAAATGCTATTAAGCTCGAGCAGGGTAAGAGCGTCAATGGGATTGTAAGAATTAATGAAGCCGAAAACTGGTATAGCATTGAGCTGCCAGAAAAGGCTCAGGCGGTAACCTTTGAAGTCAAGGGAAAACCAGTAGCTGAGGTAGCCATCGATTTGTTGGATAGTAACGGCCAAGGTGTAGCAGTAGAAGCGGATCCCGATAATCCTGACGCTTATGTTGCAAAAGTTCGCCCGGGTAATTATTTTGTCCGCGTAAGTCAACCAAGGCGATCGGTTGTAGTTACTTGGGATACTAGTGGTAGTGTAACTGGCTTTGAGAGGGGAATTCAAAGAGTAGTCGAGCGCCTGGTTTGGGATATAGAACCAGAGCTTGAGGCCATTAACTTAATTCCTTTCCAGGGAGAGCGAGCGAGTTCAATCTTAAGAGATTGGACTAGCAATCCCGCCGATGTCTATGAGGCTCTTGCAGATTATGCTTGGAAAGACGACTCTAGCAATGCCGAGGGTTCTCTCCTTGCTAGCAGTTTGGAATTAACAAATCGACAGGGGATTCATGCCATAGCTGTTATAACCGATGCGGCCTCTGATGGAGCTAGTCTGAATGCGAAATTGTGGAATGAATTTGCAGCGGCTAGACCGAGAATCTTTGCGCTAAAAATTCTAACAGGAGATGGACTCGAAAGAACTAGGGCGCAGGTAAACTTGATGCAGGATTGGGCTGCGTTAAATGGAGGCTTTTATAGCACTTTTTCTTCTCAAGGCGAGGCAGATGTGCAGTTTAGACGCATGGCTGCTAGATTGCGCCAACCTTCTAATTACTCGCTTAACTTTAAAGTGCGAACAGAGCCACTCCCGCCTGGAGAGCTAGTTCTTAAAGCCTCCGCAGGCGCCGAGGTTAGAGGTGCAAGTCCAGTTGTAGAATTTCTAATTGATGCTTCGGGGAGCATGCTTCAAATGATAGGTAGAGAGAGAAGGATTGATATCGCTAAGAGTTTAATCGCCGAGCTTGCGGCATCTTTGCCTTCTAAAAAAACTAAGGTGGCGCTGCGCGCTTTTGGTCACGGTGGGCGCGGCTTGTGTTCTACTGAGCTAATGTTACCGCTAAGCGAAGCGGAGCCAGCAAGAATTCGCAATGTTGCTTCTAAACTGCGCGCGGTAGATGGTGCAAAAACGGCCATTGCTCAGTCTTTGCATGCTGTCGCGGATGATTTAGCAGGGGGGGCTGGTGGGGAAGGTTTGGTGGTTCTCATAACAGATGGTGAAGAAACGTGTGGTGGAGATCCGCGTGCTGAAATTTTAGATTTAAAGCGAAAAGGATTTAATGTGCGCGTAAACATTGTTGGGTTTGCAGTCGATTCGGATAGAATTCGTCGCGATTTTGCCGAGTGGGCTAATCTGGGTGGTGGTGAGTATTTCCATGCTGAGGATCGTGCTTCGCTTGCAAAAGCTATCAATAAGTCGCTTCTTGCAAGTTTTGAGATAGTGGGCGCTGATGGAACACTTGCTGGCCGCACCACTATTGGCGCAGATCCGCTAAAAATTCCGCCTGGCAGTTATGGTGTTTACATGGCTGGAAATAGAGATAGGGTTTTAAAGGAAATAGAAATATTTTCTGGAAAGCGCCTAAGTGTTGAGATTGAATGAAAGCGGCTTAATTGCTTTGAAAGGACTTGCTTCTCGGCTACAATGCACGCCAAGAACAAATTGCGTAGTATACCGTTTCCAAAAAGTAAAAAGTAAGTTAAATATTTTACTTTTTGGAAACGGTATTTGTTGTTTATTGGCAAGTGCTTACGCACTTGCTGTTCATACCATTTACAAAAAGGATTTTTGTAAATGGTATAAATGGAATCTTAGCTATTAATAGCAATCAGTAACATTCTTGTGTTTACTGGCACTTTCTGCTTGGTATGTTTCTTGCTTTGCTCTCACACAAGGATTCTCACCAAGTAATAGGCCTGCGGTGAAGATGTTACCGTAAAAATTAGTAATGGATATAGCATGATAGTAGCGTGAGAATGCTAGCGAAAATGACCTAGGGCTGGAGGTGCTTTTTTTTGAGAGGAACAATTATGTCAGAGATGTTTGCGGCGGTTAGTCGTTTATTTTTAGGTATGCTCTTTTGCAGCACGCTTGTATGCGAGGCGTATGGGCAAAGTGCACTGACTTCGGATAATGGATGGAAGAATATGTTTGCTGTTTGTTGGCATAATAGTCCTCCGGAACATATCAAATATGCAAGACAAATGGGTTACGACTATATTGGATTAAATAACTACATGACAGTGGCTCAGGTCGATGGGTTGGGCAACAAGAGCGGCCTAAGATTTTACATGGTAGATCCTCAATACAACAAAGAGTTTGTATTTAAGGGGTTTAACGACATGATTTCTAACAGGACATTTACGCAAGCTGAAAAAGATTTTTACAATGGTTATATGGCGTGGAAGAGCACAGAGGCTTTTCCCAACAATTTAGCGTCTGGCCATTTCTGGAGTTCAGGTACATTTCACGCGATGTGGGACTTCCAGCAGCAGAGGGTGGTGGATATGGTTGTAGAGGGCATCATTGCTGGTGGCAAAGGTTTGGAGGATAGTGCTGCTGACTTTAGATTTGCTGGCGTTATGTTTGATGTTCCAAGACTATACGGTGATTTCCATTATTGGAAGAGTGACGGAAGCGTTCCCTTTACAAGAATGTCTAACTGGACTGGGTCAGATTCCGCTTTATTGCACAGTGGTATCACTCATGCCTATCCCACCTATCAGGATGGGTTTGCCGCATTCTTTAAAAAATTAAGCACAAGAATGAAGCAGGAGTTTCCAAATGCTAAATGGATCCTTGAGCCGGGTAAGATTTATAACACAGAGTGGCTCCATGCGGATGGATGGGTTGAGGAAATTGTACTGAGGTCAGACAAGAATCTGTTGGTGCCTGACTTTTTGTCGCAGGAGCACGGAGGTACCCAGTTCATCGATGACGGTAGGATATTTTCTGCGGGGCTAAACATTACGAAGGATATGGTTGGGTCAACTACTCCACTGGATTACGGCAGGAGTGAGTTAGGACAAAGAACCATGGCTGCTAAGGCTGCTATAAATGGTGCTTGGTTAAATTGGTTCGGACGAATGGGCAAGATGAGTGCTGAGTTTACCGATAAGATTGAAAATGTAGCGCCACGTCTTAAGCTCATTCGCGTCATTCCTAATTGGGATAACCTGAGAGGAGTGTCGTTGACGAGCCGCAGCTGGAATGGGAGTGTCTACCAGAGCCCTACGAGCTATGCTGACGCAAATGTCATCTATTCGCGGCACTGGAAAACTGGAAAGTTGTTTGTGGTATTTAATAACCACAGCGGAGTTGTTCGACTTAAGACGGGGGAGGCTGTTCAAGCTGTTCGTCGCGTGGATAGCTATTTTGTTGAGACTGTGGATGGCATGTCTGACGTGCTGATCTCAGGAGGCACAATAAGTCTAAAGAGTTCAGTGCCTATCCCAATAGATAGCCAAAGCAATTCTTCAGCGGGTGTTGGTTACATTGTAACAATTTCTACCGCTGCAGATACCATAGCGCCTGCGTCGCCTACGGGATTAAAAGTTATTCAGTAGGTTGCTTGAGGCCGGCGACGAGTATTTGTTGGGAGACTTAAGGTGATGCGAAAAGATGTCATTTCGAGGGTGTGCCACGCGTTAGTGTGCTTATGTTTAGTGGCGTTGTGCTCTTTGCTTTTTTTGCCGAGTGCGCTAGCGCAAGATACAGCTGGTTGGAAAAATTTTTTTGCTGTTTGCTGGCAAGATTCTCCTACTGTTCACATAAAATATGCCAAACAGATGGGGTATGATTATATTGGACTAAATGGTGCTGCTATTCCTAGTGATTTAAGTTGGATTACCGCCAGGGCGGGACTTAAGTATTATCTCGTGAGCCCTCATAATAACAAACAAAATGTCTTTAAGGGTTATAAGCAGGTAATTTATGTAGACAAAACCAACTATACGCAGGCTGAAAAAGATTTCTACAATTCTTATCTTGCATGGAAAAGTACCGACCAATTTCCAAACAATCTGGCAACAGGGTGGTTTGATAGCTCCACCGGATTTTATGGAATGTGGGATTTTCAACAACAAAGAGTTATTGATCATGTTGTAGACAACATACTTATTACTGCCCGTAGTTTCGAAAATAAAAGCATAGGTTTCACTTTTGGCGGTGTTATGTTTGATGTGCCAAGGCTTTGGGGCGATTTTCATCGCATTACTGGTGGTTATACAGATCTTATACAGTGGACAGGAAAAAATTCGTCTCTGTTACACAGCGGCGTTAGCCATCAATACGCCACATACCCTGAAGGCTTGGTTGCGTTTTTTAAAACATTAAAAACGAAGATGAAACAAGAATTTCCGAATGCGAAGTGGATTATTGAACCAGCAAAACTTTACAATGTCGATTGGCCCCACGCTGATGGTTGGATTGAGGAAGTAAAATTAAGAGCTGATAAAAATGAATTAACCCCCGATTTCTTGAGCCAGGAACACTGGGGCACCCAATTTGTAGACGATAGCAACAACTTTAATTCGGGAATGAACATTGCGAAAGACATGGTTGGTTCGACTCATCCGCTTGACTATAATGACAGCGACTCGGGCAATCGGACTGTCGCCGCCAAGGCAGCCATCAATGGCGCGTGGTACAATTGGTTTGGTCGGATGGGAGTGCTGCCTGTTACCAAGTATGCCGACGGCGACAGCATTGCAAACGTTGCTCCGCGTCTTAAATTAATCCGCGTTTTGCCGAACTGGGACAATCTAAGCAATGTTCCTCTGTTGAGCCGTTCGTGGGACGGGAAGATATACAAAAGTACGAGAAGTTACGCTGATCCCAACGTCATCTATTCTCGTCATTGGAAAACAGGAAAATTATTTGCGGTATTTAATACACACAGTGGCGTTGTAAAGCTTAACGCTGGAGAAACGATAGCAAGCATAAAGCGCATTAACGAGTATTTTGAAGAGGCTACGGATGGAAGCAGTGATCTTGCGATTTCCGGCAGTGAAATAAGACTTAAGAGCACTGTTAATATCCCAAATTATACAAGAAATGGCGTAGCTAGCGGTGTAAAAGGAGTAGGATATATTATCACACTAGGTGGTGGCGACAGAACAGCTCCTGCAGCTCCTACTGGATTAAGAGTTATGCAGTAGGCAGAGCGAAGCCGTTTTAAGTAATTACTAGCGTTGACTTGCCAGAGAGTGTTTTTCTTCCATAGTTACTCTACTGCGATACCTAGTAAAGTAAGCTCTTTCTAAAATGCTCGCTTGAGGTAACCTTTTAATCGCAGCAAGGCTCTCGAACGGATTTGAGAGGTGCGGGATTCTGTGACGCCAATTATTTCGCCGATTTCTTTCAGGTTGAGCTCTTCGTAGAAATATAGAGTAATAACTAATCTTTCCTTTTCGGGGAGGCGGTCTAGGGCGCGCGCTATTATTTCGACTTTTTCGGAATCTAGGAGATTTCCCAGAGGATCGGAACCAGCACTTGCAAGCCACTCATCAGCTTGAAAGCGCTCTTCGCCATGACCAAAACCGAGCTCTTCAAAACTTAACATTACTACGCTACTTACTTCGCTTAACATCTTTTGAAGCAACTCAATATCGACGCCTAACTCAGTTGCTACCTCATCATCAGTAGCAGGCCGCCCATGCG
>JADLFC010000087.1 GCA_020845775.1 Deltaproteobacteria bacterium | reverse complement strand
TATAGCATTTACAAAAAGGATTTTTGTAAATGCTATAAACAGCAAGTGCGTAAGCACTTGCCAATAAACAACAAATACCGTTTCCAAAAAGTAAAATATTTAACTTACTTTTTGGAAACGGTATAGCCAACCTAGAAATCCGTGCCGATAGCGTTTTGTTACTAGTCAAGTGACGCTGCATATATTCCTTCTCCGTACTGCTCGTCAATTAGTTCGATTTCAACCGATTTTGAAAAAATGGCAACAACTTCTCTGTTGGGTAGGACTTCTACCGCAGGAACCAGCTTCTCGTAGCGATCCAATAAAATTTGGCCCAGTCGATTAGAAGCATCAGTAAAGGCTGATGCCGTCGATACATTTATATCGTCCGCATTGACATCAATGTTATCATCGCCGTCAATTCTTATGGAGTTGCTTTGTCCGCTAATCCTTTCTCCCATGGCAAGAGCAAAACTCGTTCCCGCAGTTGCCACAATTAAACGTCCCAGTTTATCAATAAGTTTGCCCTTCATGCCGCGAATGCCATCTTCTCCTACGATCCAGCCATCGACCGGAACTACCGAGCGTCGCCCATCGCTATGGCGCAAGGCCATGTTAGTTAGGCGAAATAGCACCCGTCCATCTGCCTCTGAACCCTGCGCAGCAGCTATGATTCTCGCTTCGCCAAGATCGAGCAAAGAGCCATCGGGACCGCTGACGCCACTTGTTAACTTAAAAACAACTGGATACGGCGTTCCATCAACTGGTGCAATTACTCCTGTAAGCAACTTTAGCTGAACAGCATCGCCAGCCGAGACAACGGTGGTTCGGAGCTTTTGAGGCACGGGTGGTGGTGGTGGAACCGTCGCTTCCGCAAATCCAATTGCTTCGAGAGAATCTTGAACTATCGCTCCAGCGGCGCTAGTTCCATCTGCGCCCCCCTTAGCGTCTCTTGCGTTTCGCTCTTCTAGCGTCAAGGCGGAACGACCTGCCTGTTGCTCTTCTAAACGCACTGTCGCGCTGCCGAGTTCCTCTAGGCGTTCGGTAATAGCGTTAAAAATGCTAGCATTTCTTGTCTTGCTTTCTTTGAGATCCTGTTGAATTCTTCTTATGATATTGGTGTTTTCCTTAGAGCTTCGCTTTAAGCCATCCAGATCCTCGCGAAATGCACGGGTAAGGTCATTATATGCCGTTCGTTCGTCGGTGCTAACACCAGCCGTGTTTCTAGCTACCTGCACTGGTCGTGGTCGAGGCGGCTTAGCTGTCAGCTCCCATATTATAATTACAGCAACTATGAGCCCGGCCACCGCCCATATCCGGCGGTCATTTTTAAGAATGAGCTTTATGTCCTCTATTTTTTGATTCATGTTAATCGTTAGCTGCTTATCGCCGTTTTGCTTTCGTAACTATGTACACCTTTCCCACATGAGCATTAGCAATATTTTGTTCTGCGGTTAGAGGCCTAGGTGCTAATTCCCAACGTTGCGCCGTGACAGCTCGCGTGCCATCCAACCTAAAAGTTGCAGGATTGAGGCGTTGAGTTGTGTCGAGCAGATTTTCGACACTAAGAACATATCCCCATAAGTCTGAACCCATAAATATTTCATCTATGTTGGCTTTTAGAGCACCGTCGTGAAGCACGGTCTCACCAGAATAACGGTTAGAACGCCGGTACCCAGTTATTCCCTTTCTGTTGCCAAATTCTGCCACGAGGATCAATTCTCGCATCAAGCCGCTTACAATCGTAGGTGGTGCAAAATCGCGTGGCTGCTTCGGATCCAAGCTAGCGTCTTCTTCTGAAGATTCGGGAACGCGATCGTCTATGATATTTACGGTTCCATCTCTTGGGTGTTGCTCAGATGAAGGTATTGCCCTTAGGGAATACGTGCGCTTGTCGTCTAAGTGCACAAGTATTGCCTCGCCCTCTGGAGACAATTCGGGTTGTGCGAAGATAATCAAGTAATTGTCCTGCTTTTCTAGCGCAATGCTGGATTGTTTGCGCTTAAAGCCGCCTTCAATGGAGCTCGGGAAAATAACTTGAGTAGGCTCGCCTGGTTTAACAAAAACAACACCCTCTTCGGCTCCCGTATATGTTATATCTCTCGCATATGCGGTTTCTGAGGCAATGAGCATACACCACAGCAAGAGCAAAACATGAGATGCTTTGAAAAAACTCAAAAAACAAAGGCGATCTGGCGATCTCGTCATACGTCCCATTCGTCTCCTTTTAGTTTGTTAAAATCTACACGCTTTAGTTTTATGTCAACAATTACAATGCCAAAAGGATTGTGAACATTGCGTGGAATCGTTGTCATCGTGATGTAATAAGCCATTTGATCTTGAGGTAATGGTCTGTTTCCTATTAGTTTTTGGCGAATCCCCGGCAATCTTATTATGACCTTATCCAACTCTGGCATTCTTTTAACCTTGATAAGGTTTTTGCTTATAAAAAACAACTGAGAACGACCAGTCTCTGCTATAGTTCTCAACTCGTCTTTCATCATGACCTGCTCAAATGAGCTAAGTGCGGGCTCCCATAAATACTTCTGCGCAGATGCAAATTGTGTTTCTGCAACACTAGGTTGATAGGATGCAATTAGATTTACTACCTCTGTAGCAACGCCAATAAATTCGCTATCCGGTAGTTGTTTTGCTGAATAGTGCCCTGGTTGGGGTTGCGGTGGCACTTCAATTACAGTATCCGCCGAGATATACATCACTAAAGCAGCTGCAATTGCTAGAGTCGTTGCCGGTAGCTGTAGCAAGGCAAGAGCTCGCCATAGCAAGGCTTGGTCGCGAAAACCTTCCCACAAGCGAATGGTGTCAGCGCCGGCTCGCCCCTCAGTGCGCTCGATTTGTCTAATATCTCGCTTTAACGCTTTAACGGCCATTAAAAAAACCTCTTAACTGAGCGAAAACCTCTTTTAAAAAACTACCACCTAGTCATATAAGAATTCTCTATCACAATCTGAAAAAAGTTCTTCCAGCCCAAGTTGGACAAATCGACAATTTTGCGGCAATTCTCGCATAGGTGCTCCGGACCAGACCGGTTGTAGCAGCGATGGAGATGGAATACCTGGGGGTGGAAAGCCACAAGCGGTCATAACCGCATTCCTAACTCCACGTTCTTCATCTGGGAAATTCCTACGAGTGCTCGCCAAAGTAGTCGTAGTGAGAATCCACCCACCAATCATTAGCGGCATTGCCGACGCTGGGGATCTAGCAAACGAACCTATCATTAAGAAAATGACTAACCCAACAGCCCATTCCATGGCGTTAGCACCCATAAACGACCAGTTGTCATCTAGGCCCTGAAGGACATACCCGTCATCGTACCTTGCGTTCATGAACCCTCGCCTTCCTTAGTAGCTTTATCTTTAGCAGATTTAATTTTCTCCAATCTATTCTTAATTGCTTCGCTAATTGCTTCTGATACGGCATCGTCGTCAGGTGTTGTGTCAGGGTTTTTGCTAACTACTCCTGGTGCTAAGTCTTTAGAATCTTTGGGTATTGTGCTCTTAGACTCTGCTCGTATGGGCTTAACTATTTTTGTTTTTTCGCTTGTGGTTAAAGTCGTAGAAGGAGTTTCCTTTGGAAACAAGACGCTATTAACTTCATCCGTGCCAGGGGCTAGTTTATCCTGAGGTTCTGCACTTTTCGCTCCCATTGTGCTTAAGGATATTGCAGGGGCCACTGTGCGTGCACCAAGACCGGACAGTTCAGCTCGGCGCTCTTCTTCTCCATAGGTATTTGAGTCCTGTGCGCCATAAGTTGGTCTAGCTGTTCGCTCGTGATCTCTTTGCACTTGTAATCGGTTTGCCTTAAAGCGAACACCACTTCTCGTTACTCGAGGTTGTGGATCCAAAAGGCGATTTAGATCCTCGGTTCTGCTTATAACGTTCGTTCGCCACTCTTCAGGGTCCAACAGCACGTCCGGACGCGCTGTTCGGCGTCCGGCCTCAAATTCTGCAAGGGCTTCTACGAGAAGCGATCGAGCTCGTGCGTAATGTCCAATCGCTTTGGCCGAACGCTCTGGAGATGCGTACGTAGTTTGCCCATGTGCTACTCCTAGAGGGCAGATTACCGCAAATAAGAGCAGGCATTTAAAGAAGAAAAAAAATCGATTTCTTTGCTGTGTAATCATCATCTTCTCACGATCCAATCTCGACTTAACTATTTGAAAAATCAGCATAAATATTTCTGAGCTGGCAACTAGTTTATGTGCCTACCCATGGTCACTCAATGCTCAATGCAACGCATTAGAACGACATCTAACGTTATGCGCTTTATTTAAGATCAGGTGATATTAAGCTTGGTATATTAATGGATCATTCTGAGCGTGCCGTTAGAGATTTCCAGAATGGAGGATTTACTAGTAGTAAACCGACAAAATAAATACTTAATGTAGGTTTTCTTTTTGTAAACGGCATAACACTTAGAGATATGGGCATAAAGTGTTTTTCTAGGTATAATTCCATTATTTAAATAGGTTTGAAATTTGTTATTTTTATGGGTTACGGAAATCTCGTATCTAATATTGCCAAGCTAAAGCGGCAAGTTAACGAGTTACCGGAAGGGCAGATTAGTTTTTTTCGGGCGTTGTGTTACTCGTTAACAGTGTTTATTGGTTTAGCGTATTTGCTTCCAGTTCGGCCGGAGGTGCATGTATCTCCGGAAGATAGGGGTAGGTCTGAAGATTTGTCTTCAGATGAGCATGAAGATCTTACGTATGATCGAGATCGGCACAATCTTGGATTGCCTTCTCTTGAAATCGAGGATTCTAGTTCCGGGTCAAAATCAAAAGATGATAGTGTCGATAATTGGTTTCAAGAACTTGAGGCACTAGCTGGTGAGCGGATGCAGTGGCTGGAAAATTCGATTTTCGGCAAAACTGCAGCGAATCGTTATCTAAACTTTGTTAGTTTTATAGTTGATGTTTCGTTCGATAGAGAGAACCCTCGGGAGATAGGGTTTTTTAGTCGATTCTTTGCCGAGTCGCTAATTCGCATAGGCTTTGTTGTTTTAAGTTTTTGGCCACTTTGGCTTTTTGTGAGTGTGGCAAGTTATGTTGCTGCACCGATTCTTTTCAAGCGAAAACCAGCCGAAGATGTTTTGGGAATTTGCGATCCAGGTGTGACGCCTTTCTATTCTGGAATTTATGGTGCTTTGCAACCTAATAATTCTATTAGCGGCACTGACTTTTCATGCCCTGGTTTAGCTTGTCCAAATATGATTAAGCGACATTTAGCGGTTAACCATGTCTTATGTAAGAGGCTACAGAGCATGTCGCTTTTAAATGATACTAATGCGGCTCTGGTTTCCATTATATTGGCTTATCGGGATTTTCCGGCGTTGGTAGTGGATGAACGTTCAGGCGAAGAGCGCAGTGTGGATGATGTATTTGAACAAGCCTCTGGTGTTGGCGGGGAGGGTAAAACTTCAGACCAAAAGGGAATTATTCAGAATTCAGAATGGAATTTAGAGGCAAGCGCTGTTAGAGGTTTGGAGGCAGTAATAGACGCGCACAGTGTGCTAGTAAGGGCAAAGACTTTTTTTAATAGCGGAAGTTTAGAACATTCTGCTGGAGCAAGCCTAGTAGAGTATCGTCGCGTGTTAGAGAGTTTAGTAGAAACTGCAAATCCATTGGCGAAAGCATTGTTGTTTTCGCTGACGTATGACAGGGCGCGTGCGCTGGCGGAATTTTCAATGGCAGCGGTCGTGACGGCATTTCTTGCGATAGAAGCTGGCAAATCTCTGGTTTTTCAGAAAAGGAAAGATAGCTTCGCGCAGATCTCGTTTTTCCCTCATTTGCAAGCTCGCGCCGTGCTGCATTCAGTCGCTAGCTTTCACAAGGAGTATAGTGGCGACACTAAGTTAAATCTGCGGCAGGCGATTCTATCTTCTCGCAGGCATGGAGATTTCGGTCGAGCTTTTTTGCCAGTGAACATGTCCGTGGGTAGTAGAGCATTGCGCGATTGGTTGGAAATACTTTATGCCCCCCCGGAGGAACAGGAGGAAGCAGCATATTTGGTGGAATTAGATGCGCATATTGAGGAAATTCACCTCATTTGGCGGCAAGGTTTGGGGGAACGCCTCGCACAAGAATCAAAAAGTCGCAAAGAGTTGTCGCATCAAAATGCGCGCTTAGGATGTGATGTTTGTAAAGGAGTGCCTTTTAAGTCGGTTGTTCTGATGCCAATTGCCAGTGTAATTCAGCTTGCAATGCAAGGGGTAGATGCCGATAGGCAAGCTAGGATTCTCCAATTAGCCGAGCTAAGTTGCAAACGCCAGTCTCGACTTAGCGTGTCTGCGAGGCTGCCTGGTTTTAAACGACAATCAGATGATTTGCGCGTAGAGTTGGCAAATGTTGGTGGAGTGGTCAATGTGTTAGCTAGTAGTCCAGCAGCAGAGTTGGTTGATAAGTGGCTAATAGTGCGTCGGATGTTGACGCGATATAACTGGTTATCTACTCGCATTGGGGACGAAAGCGTTCCAGCGGATGGCCTGGTTCAGGCAATAGTCGTCATGCGAATGCCTGAAGGTGCGCTGGAAGTTGCTGGATTAGATGCCCTAGTTCCACTGCGCCAACGTCGTTTTAAAATGCTTTTCGGCGAAATGTGGGAGAAAAAGTTTTATCTCGATGCGCCGCATCCGGATGATGTTGAAATATTTACCGATGTAGAGAGTTTTAATCGAGTGCTTGCCGAGCGGCTTTTGAGGTGCGGAGGGAGCGCATCGGCAACTCTAAGCGAGAAAGTTAAGGGCGTAGGTGGCGCAGCAGTATCTTAGAGTTCTTAGTTATTCGCGACGTTTAAATAGATTAATATGGCACGAGCTTACGACAAGAAGGATTTAACAAACGAACGAGAAGTTCGTCGACGCAATATCCTTACATTTGCGCGTTCAGCCGCGCTGGCAATGGCTATAGTCTGTTTTTCGTCTTTTGGATCTGAGTTGGCATCTGGAAGCCTATTTATTATAGGCGGGCTGGGGCCAGCCGTAGCACTAGCGATTTATGCGAGCGTTGTAGGCAGTTACAACTACTTGGAGAGGGAGAGGAAAAAGGAGTCCGAACGGAGAGGTGGAAAGGTAGTGTTAGGGCATCCACCGAATCGATATGCTTTTCAGCGTGAACTAAAGCGTTGTCGAAAAGAAAAGAAAGCCATGATCGATCGATATCTGGTGGGCTTCGAAGTTGATTCCGGTGAACCCATTTGGATTAATGATGAAGACTTGTGCACGCATGCCGCTGTTTTTGCAAAAACCGGCGTGGGAAAGACTCTGTGGCTCGAGTCGTTAATGTTTCAGCAGATGTTGCGTGGCCGAGCTAGCGGATTTACGTTTATTGATGCGAAGCGCGATATGAGCACTTTGGCTGATATTATTATCATGGCCATGATAACTGGGCGCATCGAAGATCTAATCGTCGTAGATCCGTTTGATCCAGTTTGCTGTTACAATTTTGTCTATACTGCCCAAAGAGCCGACGTTAAAGCGCGAAAGGTATTGCGCTGCGGGTTGCCACCTACCTCAGATCAAAGCACGACCAAGCATTACGATCGGCTTGCGGCAGATGCGGTTTATCGCGTTGTTAGAGCTATGGAGAGCCTTGGTCTAGCATGGTCAGTGCGAGATGTCGCGGTCGCGCTTTCAGCCTTTAGCGTTGCGTATCCTCGACTTAGAGGCCTTCTGCATGAACGTGGCGCTAAACAGGCGATGGTGGAATTGGGGCATTTAGCGGGTAGTTACAGAAGCGGCAAGGGTAAGTTAGATGCCTTAAGTCTAACCGATAACTTACGTGGTATATCCTCAGAATTGCATTCGATTTCCAATTCAGAAGCGGGCGAAATGTTTTGTGCGCCGAGAGCTGATTTGTCCCTCACTGATGCGATTTTGCGTGGAAAGATGATTTACTACATGTTGCCTCGTTTGGAAGAAGCCGAGAGTGCTGCGCGCATGGTAAAAGTTTTTAGAGAAGATCTGGAGGTATCTATTGGTGAAATTACGTCGAACAGGTCGTACACTCTCGAGGATCCGCATATGGTCATCATCGATGAGGGGGCATCGACTTTTGGATCTACCTGGGCCAATTTATTTGAGTTGGCGCGCAAGGGGCGCTTCGCCTTGCTTTTTGGCGCGCAATCAGTTGGAGGATTAACAGACACATCCATGGGACTATCTGAGCAATTCTATGAGCGCGTTCTGGCTAATGTGAATTTAAAAGTCATCATGCGCGTTGGAGACAATAGAACTGCGATGGATATGTGCGAGTGGATAGGTAAAGTTACGACGACAAAGAAAAGCATTAGCTCGGCCATCTCCACTAGTTTTAATGCTAGGGAATGGACGAAAAATGTGCAGGTAAATAAGCGCAGCGCAGACGGTTTGCGAGAAGGCATTACGCTGGCGGAGGACGAGGAGGATTTGGTAAGTGCGGAGGAGCTTAAACATGAGATGTCAGTTGAGAAGGGATTAGCGTGGTTCGATTTAGGTGATGGGCGGATGCGCAAGGGGCGCGCCTTGTGGTTTAATAGCGATTTACCGCCGGCATGGGAGGGTAGAAATTACTTGGTTCGTTACGAGTCAGTGGAGGCGGATGAAATTGCTTTAGCTGAATGGGTTGATGAGCAAATTCTCTCAGTGGAAAGGGCGGAAACGGAGAAGGAAAGAGAGGGATATCAAGAGGATGAGGAAAATAGTCTAAGAGATGGCGAGGGTTTAACCGGTGCGGTGCAGCCGACGAGCGCTAAGGGCGAGGGGGATCAATTGACAGGCGTGGGGAGTAGCTTTCGGTTTAATCTCATAAAGGCAAGGCGACGTGGTGGGGCGCATGTGAAGACATTTGAGTCAAAATCAGATAATAATGAGCAACAAGCCCATAAATCCGATAATAACAGTCTTAAAAATTCAATTAAAAGCCGGTCGGACGCTAAAGTGGCTACTGTTGGTTTAGCTGCGAGCAATGTAGTAAAAACCGACGGTTCGAATGTTAAGCGCAATATGGAAAATTCGCCTTTAAAGCAGGTTTCCAAAAATAAAGGTAAACAGGTTAAATTGGAATCTAAGAGGTAGTTTGTAAAGAGTTACGTTTTATGTAACATAACGACGTAAAACATTTAATGCTTTAAATTACACAACAATTTTCAGAGTGTGAAAGAAGGGGTTAACAGTTGTTAACGGCCCTGGAAAGGATTTTTTGAAATGAGCAGAATGACATTTACAGTTGCTAAGTCATTTGGTCGATTGCAACTGATTCCAGAGTTTGATGGTCTTAGGTTGGTGTATGCACCGATTGTCAATGGGCAATTGGATTATGAGTCATTGGGGTGTTGTGACTTGCTCATACCAATAGACGCAGTAGGCGGTTTGTGGGCGACCTCTAGGGCTTTTTTGTATGGTGTGGAGTCGCTGGATGAAAACATCATTCTAAGAGGCGAAGAGGGGGATGTGTTGGTTAAGTTATATAGGGATAAACCCAGGGGCTCGCAAGGAGCGCTAAGCGGAGATGAAGTTAGTTGGCTAAGAATAGTTTCGGGGCGCAGCGAGGAGGAACGCAGGCGCATTAAGCTTGGTCCTCGCGATCTCCTTTGTATTGAACTTGCCTGCAATGCAGTGCTGGCGCTTTCGGTAAGTGCAGGGGGCGCTAGTGACGGCTCCCGCGTGAGTTCTAACGGCTTAGGATCTGAAGTGCCAGACGATATAGATGTTGACGATGATCTTGGCGAAGAAGACAGCGTTGATGTCTAGACTTAGTTTCTCAAAATTTCAAACACTCCTTTTTTTTATACCGTTTCGAAAAACTAAGTTAAGTATTGTGCTTTTTGAAAACGGTATTTGTTGTTTATCGCAAGTTCGCAGAACGAGCATTGGTTACAGGTGTGAAATTTTATGAGTGTTGCGGTTCAACGCATGTTCGCGTCCATTGCATCTCGTTATGATACTGCGAATGATGTTTTGAGCTTTGGAATTCATCGACTGTGGCGAAAAAATGCAGTGCAATTTGCAGAGTTGGTTCCGGGCGGCAAAATACTAGATTTATGCAGTGGTACTGGTGACTTTTGCTTTTCTTTAGTTGATGCGCTTGGGTCGCATGCGGAAATAGTTGGAGTGGATTTTGTGGAGGAAATGCTCGAGCTAGCGCGGGAAAAGGCATCGAGGCGATTTGGAGCTACCAGCGATGGCAACAGACCAAAAATCTCTTTTGTCCAGGGAGATATTTTGAAGCTGCCGTTTTGTGACAATAGTTTTGATAATGCAACTATTGGTTTTGGCATTCGCAATGTGGATGATCCTCAAGCGGGATTGCGCGAAATATACAGAGTTTTAAGATCTAATGGAAAGCTGTTAGTGCTGGAGTTCGGCCAGCCAGAATCAGGTTTTTTTCCCTCATGCTATCGAATATATAGCGACTTCGTACTTCCATATTTAGGTGGTTTGCTTACGGGAAACAGGTCTGCTTATGAGTACTTGCCTAAGACTTCGCAGGCGTTTCCCTGCGGCGATGAGTTTGTCCATTTAATGCGTAGCACGGATTTTGCTCAAATCCGCTGGAAGCGGTTTTTAGGCGGTGTTGCCTATGCGTACGTTGCAACAAAGGAGTGATAGGAAGGATATTTTGGACGAGTGGATAATTGCCATAACGGGCGCATCTGGCACTATTTACGGTTGTCGCTTGCTTAATGTTATTCTTGGGAATATTCCTACCGTTAGAGTTCACTTGATACTTTCTGAAGCAGGGAAGGAGGTTCTGTGTCAAGAGCAAGGTTGGGGCTTAGAATTTAATTCTGGCTTTGAGGCGATGGTTGAGCCGACATACCGAGATCGCGTTACAACTTACGACAATAGAGAAATAGGTGCGGCGATTGCGTCGGGCTCGTATCGCACTCTTGGAATGGTGATAGTCCCATGTAGCATGAATACTTTGGCGGCGGTTGCTAATGGCCTTGCTGGCAACCTGCTGCAGCGAAGTGCAGATGTGATGATTAAAGAAAGTCGCAAACTGTTGCTAGTTCCCCGGGAAACGCCGCTTTCGGCTATTCATCTCGAGAACATGTTAAAGCTAGCGCGCGTTGGCGCAAAAATAATTCCAGCAATGCCTGGTTTTTACAATCGACCAAAAGCGATTGACGATCTAGTAGACCATGTCGTTATGCGGATTGTGGATAACATGGGCTACGCAATTGATATAGCGGCGAGATGGCCTAAAGTGGAGCAAGGTTAACGTGGCGGCATTGAATACATCTGTTCATGCGTCCCAGTTTTCGTCTCGTGGAGCTAGCTTTAGTAGATTTACAGAGCTAGCCTTTGAGAAGGCTGCTGTGGTTGATATCGCCCAGAACCTTTTGGATCGCCGGCCTCTTAGCTTTTTGCAAGTGGAGCATTTAGTCAATAATGTCGAACCGCCGGTTTTAGCAAAGCTGGTAGAAATTGTGCACTCTGTTACCGATGTGTCGGGAGTGAGGTTGAGGCCACTGATTTTTGTACCACTTGCTAAAATTCTCGAGCAGCATGGAAAAGATAAGGCGTTAGATATTGCCTTGCTGCGGATAAATTCAGTAGCGCGAGGTTTGTCGGTAAATCTTTCGTCGGTTTTCCTAGCAATAGATCGATGGCATGGGAATTTTGAACGAGACGAGCTGCTTGAAGTTATCTATGCGGCTCTCTCGCAGTCGGCATTGGCGGAAATCCTTACATGTGTTGGTCCTTCGACGTCGCAGCTTCTTAAACTTGAAGGAAATGTGTCTGGCGAAGAAGATAGGCTGTCGCGCTTGGATATTATTTTAGCCAATCTGCGTATGGTCGGTATCGGGAGTATTGAAGGCGGATCGGATATTGAAATTCATTTACTGGCCGCTGCCAGGGGGTTTTCGTTGTCTTTTGGGCAGGAGGTGCGGCGTTTGGCTTCAATGCGTTCTCTAGGGAGAGGGCAAGATAAGGCCGGAAAGCAAGCAGGTTTTGACAATAGTTTTGCCGACTGCTTGCTTGCCATTAGCGACAAACTTGCGTTTACCGGAAAGCTAAATACTTGGTATCCATGGGCGAAGAATTGTGTGGATTCGTTTTGTTTGGATGGTGGATGCGTGTTGGGAGTGCAGTTGCTTAGGGCTGTTGCACTAGGGCGATTGTTATTGCCCAATATTTCGCATGTGCGGGCGCCGTTATCTTTGTTTGGCGTTAAGATGGCGCATGTCGCATTGTCGTTTGGAGCCAATGATTTTGGTTATGCGGCGCTCGATGCTGAAACGGCAGATCTTTTAGGCATTAGCAGGATGAGTGATTGTGTAGATGTAATCAATGCGCAAAAAGTCTACAAGCTGTTAATCGGTTAGATGAAAAGCGAATTTCTAGATATTTCAGAAAAGGTATTAAATGGCGAGCCGCTTTCGTTTGAGGACGGCGTGGTTTTATTTAACCATCGCGATTTGCTAGCAGTGGGGCAGTTAGCAAATGTGGCGGCTGAGAGGCTGCACGGCAATGTCACGTATTATAATTTCAATTTGCATCTAAATGTCACGAATGTTTGCGAAGCCGATTGCATATTTTGTTCTTTTGCGCGCCTGGAAATGGGAATGCCGCAGGCATATGTGATGACGATAGCGGACGCACTCGACTGGATTCAAAATCGCTACAGGCCCGGCATGACTGAAATTCATATTGTAAATGGATTGAACCCCTCTTTGCCATTTTCGTATTATGCGGATTTAGTGGCTTCTATTCGAGAGAAGTTTCCTAGCTTGCACATAAAGGCTTTTACTGCGGTTGAGATTCACTACTTCTCCAAGAAATTTAACTTGAGTTACGAGGATGTGCTGATACGCCTAATGGAGTCCGGCGTAAAGTCTCTTCCAGGAGGTGGAGCCGAGATATTTTCCGAAAGGGTAAGAAATAAGCTTTGTCGTGGAAAGGCTACAGGTGACGAGTGGTTAGAAGTGCACAGAGTAGCTCATTCGTTGGGCCTAAAGAGTAACTGTACTATGCTTTACGGCACTATTGAGACGGTAGAGGAGAGAGTCGAGCATTTGCTCAAGCTAAGAGAGCTACAAGAGAGAACAGGTGGTTTTCAGGCCTTTGTCCCTTTGGCGTTTCACGCTGAAAACAACCGATTGGGAAAGTTAAAGGAACCAAGTGCAGCCGACGACTTGCGAGTAATGGCGGTTAGTCGGTTGATGTTGCACAATATACCTCACGTAAAGGCTTATTGGGTGATGTTGGGCATAAAAACCGCGCAAATTGGCCTGCTGTTCGGCGCTAATGATCTAGATGGCACGGTAACTGAAGAGAAAGTGTATCGGATGGCGGGGGCTAAAAGCCCGGGATCGCAAAGTGTAGAAGAATTAAATGAGCTCATTGGCGCAGTGGGTAGAGTTGCAGTAGAACGCAATTCTCTGTACGAGGCAGTAACGTGTCAGGAATAGCACCTCTTTCGAAAATCAGAGTAGGTAATGTTAATTACCTTAACAGTACGCCATTTGCGTCTTTGCGACGCTTGGACTTCGTGGATTATCAAGAGTGCGTACCAAGTGAATGTGCACGCAAGCTTCGCGAAGGCGAGACGGATTTTGCCTGCGTTCCGCTTATCGAATATGCCACTAATGGCGATTATCAGGCCATGGATGTTGGAATTGTAGCCAAGGGGGCGGTGGAGAGCGTGTTCTTGTTTGCCGAGGACAAAATTGAAGACCTCGAGACTATATATATCGATGCTGGTTCTAGGACATCGGTTGTGTTGCTTAGAGTTATCCTTTGCGAGCTTCTTGGGAAGGAGGCGGGTTGGCGAGTGAAGTTCTATCGCAGGGACTTGTTGGGCAGAGTGGCTGATGTGGGTTCTAGAGTAGGAGCGTTAGCCATTGGCGATGTGGCGATGAAGAGCAAGGATATTTTCTCGTACCAACTGGATCTAGGCGCCCAGTGGCAGAGCTTTACTGGGATGCCGTTTGTTTTTGCGGTTTGGATGTGGAAGGAGGGGAGTCTCGAGCGCGACAGGTTGGTGGTGCTTAGAAATGGCTTATTGGATGGAGTACGAGATAGGGCTATCTATGCTAGAGATTGGGCCGATGGCAATCAATTTTCCCGCGTCGATGCGGAGCGATATGTGTGCGAGCGAATCACTTACGTCCTAGACGATAGAGCTATTGAGGGTGCCAATGAATTTTTGCGCCTAGCGGCTTTGTATGGTCTTGCTCCGCGAGCGGAGTTTAGATGTGCAGAAGAGTTATCTATTGCGAAAATGGGGCGTGCAACCAGTGCATCGGATTCTTGCCGGAGTTTGGATGTCGTTTTACAAGATGCTAGCGAGGGAGCGCGCTTATCGATTCTCGAGGGCTTGAGACTGGGCATGGACGCGAGTTTGGCGGATCTAGCCTTAGCCTCTAACCTTAGACGTGAACAATTGCACCCATCGGGCGAAGTGTCTTATATCGTAGAGCGCAATGTTAATTATACAAATATATGTGACGTTAACTGCAGATTTTGTGCTTTTAACGTAGTCCCAGGCAAGGCAGGTGGTTATCTCTGGTCGAACGAAGAAATTGGGGAAAAAATCGACGAATTAGTGAGCGCAGATGGAGTGCAGGTGCTTTTTCAGGGTGGACTCAATCCGGAATTGGGCATCGAGTATTACGAAAATGTGTTTCGTTGGATTAAGGCGAGGTATCAAATAAATCTGCATGCGCTATCGGCGGATGAAATATTGCACATCAGTCGCGTTTCTCGCATCAGCGTTCAAGCGGCGTTGGAGCGCTTAGTTGGTGCTGGATTGGGTAGCTTGCCGGGGGCAGGAGCTGAAATTTTAGTGGACCGCATTCGCAGGCGAATTGCCAAGCGCAAATGCTCGGCAGAGGAGTGGCTCGAGGTTCATCGCACAGCTCACCGCATCGGCTTAAAATCCAGTTCCACTATGATGTTTGGCGTAGGTGAAACTTGGTATGATCGCTTAATTCACTTGAGCAAAATTCGAGCGCTGCAGGACGAGACTGATGGGTTTATGGCGTTTATCGCTTGGCCTTTTCAGGAAAGTTCGTCCAGGCTTAAGGCCTCGGATGTCTCAGCTCCTCAGTATCTACGCGTTCAGGCAGTTTCTAGATTGTTCTTGGACAACATCAGAAACATTCAGAATTCCTGGGTTACTCAAGGACCGGCGGTTGGGCAACTAGCTTTATTTTTTGGTGCAAATGATTTTGGATCTGTGATGTTTGAGGAGAACGTAGTATCCGCTGCTGGAGTGAGATTTCGCATGGATGCAGAAGCTATTGAGAGACATATTTGCGATGCAGGTTTTTTGCCATGGCAGCGAATTGTAAATTATCAGCGTCGAGTTTTGTGATAATATATTTAAGCAGTGTATAATTGATTTATTAGAAAAATATTATATAATTGCCAAAGGGGCGAGACGTTTAAATTAGACCCACGGACTGTTTAAAAGAAGATAATTTGTTTTCATTTCTAGGTATTAAGACAAGTTGGCATCCAAGGACAATCAAAAAAATTACTACGAGCTATTAGGTTTAACTAAGGAAGCTACTAGTCAAGAGATAAAGACAGCTTACAAGGAGATGGCCCGCATATTTCACCCAGATTCGCATTTTTATGACGAAGTATTAGAGGGTCAGGAGCTAGCGCGTGACGATGAGACATTTAAGCTCGTAACTGTTGCTTACAATACATTGATTGATTCAGAAAAAAGGGCCGAGTACGACAGGATGTTGTTAACGACAACAGTCCCATCATGGGTATCTGCTGAGGAGACTTCCGGTTCTTGGCCATATTCTTCTCGTCCAGCGGACAATGGTTCTGGAGTGCGTGCAGAGCGAGATACTTCTTCGTCTGGGAAGCGCGAAGAAAGGAGTCGCACTCAGAGCATGTATAGTTCTGAGGGGAATTATTCGGATTATGCGCGCAGGCAGGCCGGTCGTGATTACGGGGGGATGCAGCAGGATTATTCTCATAGTGTTTTTGTTACGAGCGGACAAAGAACCGAGAGCGTCATGGATATGCTGCGCAAGAAAAAGCGCTCGCAGGAAAAATTGGTAATGATAGTGTTGTCTGGCGCAATATTTTTAGTTTTAGTCATTACACTTTTAGTTCTAGGCATTATCCTTTAGGGGAGTCGAGGGTTATTGGGGCTAAATATTGGCATTCTGGGTTGTGGAAAACTTGGCACTGCCTTTGCGCGGGGGTTGTTGTCGCATAGAGTAGTTTCTAGAGAGTCACTCATCGTTTTTCAGCGAGGAGATGGTGAGCGCTTAGAGCGGCTAAGAAATGAGTTTGGATGCCGTGTCTTTGATGCTGTAACTCCCGTTTTGTCCGAGTGTGATGTAATTATCTCCTCTGTTAGGCCGCAGGATTTTCAAGTAGCGGCGTCGCAGCTTGCAGATTATATCCTTAGAGAGCAGCTGCTTCTTTCAGTAATGGCCGGCATTAAAGTCGCGACTATTAGCAATCTGCTTAATGGCCACTTGCAAATAGTGCGTTCAATGCCAAATTTGCCGGTTCAGATTGGAAAGGGGGCAAACCCCTATGTAGTTGGCAGCGATGTCAGTGATGTAAACAAAGCCATGGCGGAGAAAATATTAAATTCAACGGGGGTTAGCATTGAGTTAGAGCATGAGGGACAGCTGGATGCGGTTACGGCAATTTCTGGCAGTGGTCCTGGTTACGTGTTTACATTTATTCAGAGCATGCTTGAAGCTTCGCGAGCAGCAGGAATTCCCGAAGAATTAGCTATTTCTCTTATTGCTCAAACTATTAGTGGTTCGCTTGAGTTGTGGTTAGGTTCTCCGCTCGATATAGATAAGCTTAGAGAAGGGATGAGGCTTAAAGGAGGCACTACTGAGGCGGCTTTCGAGGTTTTAGAGGCAGCTAATTGGAAGGGCAATCTCGTCAGGGCTATTTTTCAGGCTCATAAAAGAGCAATAATGTTAGGTAGTTAGCGTTGGGATAGTCATCTTTGAAAGTCGCTAAAGGCCACTAAGTAACATGTCGATATTTTTTGTGGGGTTGATGTTAATCCAGGAACACTAAATTTGCTGCTTCACACTAAGGCATCTAGATTTGGCAACGCGTGCAAATATTCTAATAGTTGACGACGACAAGGATCAATTGGATTTATTTGGTCTATTGTTGGAGAAGGCAAAGTTTAAGGCCTTTAAGGCACTCAGTGTCGATGAGGCTATGCAGATTCTCGAGTGCGAGAAAGTTGACTGCGTAGTTTTGGACGTTTTTATGCCGACGACTAGCGGACAAGTTTTTACGCAATATCTACGCGCTCACGACGCTCTTCAGGACATACCAATAATAATGTTGACGGCTGG
>JADLFC010000086.1 GCA_020845775.1 Deltaproteobacteria bacterium | reverse complement strand
TTACGCTCCGACAAGACTATTGACCAACTTTGCTAGAGATTATAAACACACTTTAGGTGGCCGAAGTATTTTAGAATCACTGGCCGAAGTATTTTAGAATCGGGGGCCGAAGTCGCTAGAATGCGCAGAATGCGCTGGGGAGTAATAGTGCAGCAAAAAGGCAAACCGCTTCGTGCACGAAAAGATATGCCGTATAAAGTATTAGATTTTATCAACCGTGGTGCTCTAGGCATCTCTATTTACTTCGTTCTTTGCAAAAACTAAAAATAAGCCGTCTGAACTCTTATCGGCAAAATAATTTTCCTTTGTGCTAAGAAAATAAAAACGTTCAGCTAGAATCTAGTTGCTTTAAGTATTTTAAAGTTAGGCATTGTTGGTATGCACTAGTTCGTGGAGTTCGTGGAGCCTTCCGATTAAAAAAACTGGATCCTAGTTATAACTTGGCGGAACTTTGAGTAGGATGCGTGAATATTAACGTGAATATTAATAATGTGTAGATTACCCATTGATAACTGAATTTGTTTAGCGTATTAGTTTTTTTGCTGGGGCAGGCAGCAATCGGCAGCAATCGGCAGCAATCCAAGTTCTGTCTGTCATAACATTAGTTATTTATTGTGCGGAGGATTAAGTTATGAATCGCTCGTTTAAGGGTTCTTTTGTCGTTGTGGCATTTATTGCACTTTGCGCATCTCGGCCTTGTCTTGCGCAGACGTACGAGGCTACGCTGCTTTCGAATAGTTTTCTAAACGATATAAATGACTTAGGTCAGGTTGTGTCGGGTGGAAGCCTAAATAATCCACTTATGGGTTGGAAAAATATCTATCCCGGCATCTACGAGGGCTCATTTGTTACCTCTTATGACATTTTGGCCTTGAATAATTATGAGGAGATGGTCGGTGTGGCTACAACATATCGATTGGGTGGGCTGTTTTCGTCCAGGCCTTTCGGTGAGACTGGTGGCGTTAATTACAGTGAGCGGATAACGGATGATGGAATCGTTGTTGGTTCTTGTGGCGGTAGCTTTACAGCCGACAATGGAGCATGTGTTTATGATGGTGACAGTGAAGAAGGTGGAGTTCATTACCCGCGACTTGTAGGCGCAATCAATGCTGGTGGTTGGTGCACTGATTCAAATAACTTTGGAGAAGTTGTTGGCCATCAGACTGTATCTAGGGAAGAGGGGCAAGTTAGGCGTGCCTTTCTATATGACATAAATTCAATGGAGATAGTTGAGATTGAAACATTTGGCGGAGAGGATTCTCGAGCTTTTGGTATTAATGACGATGGGGTTATCGTTGGTAGTGCACAGTATCCAGATGGCACTGAACATGCTTTTGTTAAGCGTCCTGGTGAGTCATTGATCGATTTGGGGACTTTGAACCGTGACGTATCGGCCGATTTGGGGACTTTGAACGGCGGGTCTAGTGTTGCCATTGATATTAATGACGACGGAATTGTCGTTGGCTATTCGCAAACTCATAGTGGAGAACCTAAGCGAGCTTTTGTGTGGGATGCGGTAAATGGCATGCGCGATTTGAATGACTTAGTGGAAGGCAGCATTTTTTTTGATTCGTTGGAGGTGGCTAGTCGTATCAATAATGGAGGGGAAATTCTTATAGAGCAAGGAGTGGTGCTAAATCCGATTTCGTCGCGAGAAGCTTTAGGCGATTACGATAGCGATTTAACGGGAGATTTCGCAGTTTGGAGGCAAGCTTCTGGCACTTGGTACGTACGAACATCTACCGCACCAAATGATCCCCTCATTAAACAATGGGGGCTTCCAGGGGATGCTCCTATGCGTGGAGACATAGATGGAGATGGATTGTTAGATCTAATTGTATGGCGACCGACTAATGGTACTTGGTATAGCTGTCCTTCGGCTGATAACTACGATTGCTCACATTACGTTATCCAGCAGTTTGGATTGCCAGGAGACTATCCTCTCCTCTCGGACTTCGATGGCGACGGTGTCGCCGATTATGCTGTATGGAGACCGCATCTGAAAGTTGGCAATACTGAGATAATTGGTCAGTGGTATATTAGGCGCTCTTCCGATGGAGCGGTAATGAGCTTGCAATGGGGATTGGTGGGCGATTTGCCGGTTCCGGCAGATTTAGATGGCGACAACAAGGCTGATTTGGTCGTTTGGCGGCCGTGGAGTGGGGAATGGTATGCTAGATTGTCGTCTCGCAGTTATAGCGCGAATCGCGGAGATATTGTGGTAGTTCAGTGGGGACTACCTACGGATCATCCACTTGCTGGGGATTACGATAGAGACGGCAAAGCTGATCTAGTTGTCTGGAGGCCTGAGACGGGCACGTGGTATTTCCGCTCCTCTAGGCGTGAGTATGGGTATTGGAATTGGAATTGGTCGAACGCTGGAGTGGCCGTTCAGTATGGCTTGCCAGGCGATCTGCCGCTAGCGGGTTCTTATGACGTAAGTAGCTTTACTCGGCAAGCCGCAGTATGGCGACCATCTATTGGGCAGTGGTATACACTTTCTCTAGCAACTCAGTCACCTGCCAGCCAACAGTGGGGCCTGACTGGTGATGTTCCAATAGGCATTGGAATAAAAGATCAGGTTAAAATGTTATATGGGAATAACTAAGTAGACCGATCCCGTTCGCTTCTCTCGGAACACGCACTAGCTATGGCAATTTCATGCAAGCGAGTGAATTTCGCTTGCATGAAATTTGTTTTTAGATACAATGGACAAAAATTCACTCAAATGAATGAATTTCGCTAGAAAACGCTCGCCGTAAGGTTGTGTCTGGGCGTTTTTCACTCGGTCTAGTGAAAAACGCCATACGCCACTAATGCAAAAAGGCTGGGGCGATATGCATGCTAATAGCGGAGGTTTGAAGATAGGCTAGTGAATAGTGCCAAAGTTATAAGCAATATAATTCGCCAGGAACGAAAGGCGCGAAAACTAAATCAACAAGAACTAGCAGATCTTTCAGGAACTGGATTAAATTTTATCTCTCAGTTAGAGCGAGGGAAGCCAACGGTCAGGTTAGACAAACTCCTTGAGGTTTTAGCGGTGCTAGGGCTTGAACTCCACATTCAACGGGGAAAGCAGATAATTAGTGTTGCTAAGGAATTTGAAAAATGAAGCTCGCTGACGTTCGCAAGCTCGAGCGAGTGTATGTTTTTAAGGGCGAAGAACTGGCTGGTTCGATAACGCGCACGCGTGACGGATCGATATTTGAATATGATGCTCATTATCTCGAACGTGCAGGTACTGAAGATTTAGCATCTGTTGCTTTTAGTCTCCCACTCCGAAAGGAACCGCATCAAACATACGGTGATAATTTGCATCCTTTTTTTGCAGGATTGCTTCCAGAAGGGCGAAGGTTAAGCGCTCTTATTTCTGCTCTTAAGACTTCTGCTGATGATATGTTTAGCTTGCTGGCTGGGGCGGGAAGCGATTGCATAGGCGATGTCTTTATTTCTCATGACATCACCATTAACGAAACCGACAATTCCCAATCCAGTTTTGATTTAGATCAAGCTCTGTTTGTGGATTTATTTGAGCAAAGCATTGCATCTACCGAATTTAGTGAGCGCAAGCGGGACATTTCAGTTCCGGGAGTGCAACCAAAAATCTCTGCTGAAATGATTTCTTTTCCCATCGCAATAAAAAAAAACCACAAGCGCTATTTATTAAAACTCGCACCACAAAGCTATCCGAAACTAATTGAAAATGAACATTTCTTTATGAAAATGGCTCATGGTTGTGGAATAGAGTGCGCAAAAACAAGCATAGTTCATGATCGAAACGGCACCCCAGGGCTATTAGTAGAAAGATTTGATCGTTGTTGGCAAGATGAGAGCAAAACTATAAAACGCCTTCATCAAGAAGATGCTTGTCAGTTTCTTGCACGCTACCCTCAAGATAAATATCGGCTATCTATGCGCCAGATTGCCGATGGGATTGTGAAATATTCAAGCTCGCCTATAATAGAAACTGCAAAACTACTAAAACTCACTGCCTTTAGTTATCTAATCGCTAACGGCGATTTGCATGCAAAGAATATTAGTTTGCTCCAACCACATAACAGCAGTAGTATAATTTTGTCACCAGCTTACGATTTGCTTTCTACTCTACCTTACGGCGATGAGCAAATGGCCTTGGAACTAGAACGTCGACGAACCAAACTCTTTCCTAAACATTTTATTATCTGGGCAGAGCGTTCGGCAGTAAAACGCGCTGCGGCAATTTCTATATTATGCAAGCTCTGTGGTCTAGCTAGGCCATACGTTGAGCAACTTGAAGAAATTGGATTAGAGCCCAAGAAGACAAACTATTTGCGACAGACGATGCTTAAACGCATATCTCAGCTCAGTGGAGAGCCTTAAGGCGTCTCACTTGTGTGGCGTCTGTTTTAATGGCTTAAGAACCGCCTATCCTAAAGGTTTTGCCAGCGCGAAAAGAAGGATTGCCAACAGATTTTTGGCAATCCCTCCTGTAACAGATTGCTAATTTGCAGTGTCGGTGTCGGCGTCACTACTGTAGAGTCGAATGGAGAAAATCTGTCTCTTTCCCTCATACTGCTGAAGATAATAACCATCCACGGCATTTAGCCATTTATTCTGACTTCCAATCCACCATGGATCAAAATGGTGCATGCCCTCTTGGTTCCACGTGCCCTCTGCCTCGCTAGCAGTTAAAATAGCGCCGCCTTCAATCTCTTTTTCAGAATATTCATCTTCGTCCAATGTCACATTAAATACGCGAACTTGAGTTCCGTACTTAAATGCGCCGCTTCCATCGGTGTTGTTTTGAACTACTCGATAAACTTGCCCATCGTGAACAAACGATCTTCCGCCCAAACGAGTTTGGGAAAAATCCAAATAATCAGCCCCTATTAACGGATTTAACGGATGCGACTGCCAGCCTGTAGATAAATCTTCCGAATAAAATAAATATAGTTCGGTATTGTTATAAGCCGGATCACCGGGGTGATCTTTATCGAATTTCATGTAGCTGCTAAACATCCACCATTTATTATCATGGCGAAATATGGAAGAGTCCATAAATCTCTTGCCCTTGACGAGCGTTGATACGTAGCTCCAGTTGTAAGGGAAGTCCTTCGCTTGATAGAGGCGAATTTCATTCATCTCATTTGTTTCTGGAATCATGTAGTACTTGCCATCGTACTTAAAAACATAGGGGTATGACAGATGACTTATAGGCTCATCTAGTATGATCTGATCATACTTCCAAGTGATGCCATCTTTGCTCGTGGCTAACCCCAAATCACCCTGTTGTGACACATCACGAGTCACGAGCTCTCCAAGGTTGTTAGTATACTTCCCACGCCCGTTAGGAGTCATGCGGGTTAGGACTTCCATAAAGAGATAGTAGTTATCACTTTGATTATTGTCTTTCTCGATAAACAAGAAAGGATCAGCCACGAAAACTGCTGACACGTCTTTTACCATCGTTGAATCAAGGACAGTGGGAGATATTCCATTAATAGGGGTGAGATTTGTAAAAGGTGAAGAATCTCCCTTATTCGTCAAATCTGGAATAAGCTCACCAGTTGTTCCAGGCTTTTCCGGATAGGATGGGGAACTTTTGTAAAGGTGATTAACCTCCTCTGTGCTTAATGCGCGATTGTAAACGCGCACCTCGCCTACTTGGCCACTAAAGTTATAATTCGTACCGTTATGCCCGTGTCTTCCGATCGTCGTGTTTTCGCTTGGGTATTTAGTGTATTTGACGTCAGATTTTACTGCGGTTGTTGCTACCGGTGTTATAGCTCCATCTACGTATAGGTTTTGAGCCCCATTCGCAATGCTATAGACAAAGTGATGCCAGCGATTTGTTTCGTAGCTATTGTTTATGCTCTTAGTCGAAACCCAAGTGGATCCATTGTGGAAGAATCCAGCTACCTGGCCATTAGCGAGGAGGCGAATCGCCGCATGATCGCCAAGAGAGATTATTTCGGAGCCGTTTCTGCCAAGTGTGTCAAGTTTAGCCCACGCTGAAAGTGTAACCGCCGCTGGTTCGCCAAGAAGCCCGCTAATAGTAGCAGACTGTCCATTGCTTAGCTGTAGAACTTTACCCTGGCCATCTTGGCTCCAGCCTGTGCCGTTATATTGTAAGGTTTGTCGCAAATTCGCCAAAGAACCGCCGTTTATCGTTGCATCAAAATTGTTTCCCGAACTATCGCTAATTTTGTTGTCAGCGTTCGATTGTGAAAACTTCCAGAGTCCAATTAAACCAGAAGTCTCCCGATATAACGCCTTTACTTCACTGTAATTTAATGCAACGCCATAAATGCGAATGTCGCCTATCAAACCCTTAAAGTCAAAAATACTTAAATCTGTCGTGTTTTCCACAGGATCGTTAACTTGAGACTTTGCATTTGAAATGTTTGCATGTCTGCCTAGAATTGCCGTAAGATTTGTCGTGCCGTAGTCAATTGAATGTTGCTTATAGCTCTCGCCAATTATTTCGCCATCTACAAAGAGCTTGTGTTTAGCCTTACCATCGTCGCCATTGACGCCGATTACGTACACGAAATGATGCCAGCCGGTTCCGCTATAATATTTTAAATTTTGCGGCGTGCTGTCCCACTTGATTGCGTCTTGATAGAATTGATAGAATCCATAGGTGCCTTTTGATGGATGATCCAACCTTATGCTAACTCGATCGCCTAGCGATATTAGTTCTGAGCCGTGAGTATCTCGCGAGGATAGTTGTGCCCAAACTGAAAGAGTAATGTTTTGCGGGAGGTTAGAAAGCCCAGGTATTTCAATATAGTCTTGTTTTCGAGCTTTTTGTCCAGTGATGCCATCCTCGCTTCTATCGTCGTAACCGTCAAATTTTAAAGCGTTTCCGCGAATTCCGCTCGTCCAGCTTGCTCCATGAATTGTAGCAGAGCCTATACTGCTATCTTGCGCTGAGTTGATAAGTGTCATTCTGTCTTCCTCAGACCCCTCAGACACCTTGTAATGGGCAATTAAGTTTTCGACTTGCACTTCTGCCACCGCTGGCAAAATTGTTTGGTTTAGGAATAGAAAAAAACCTAGTAAAACATAACCTTGGCTTCTGCTCATATGTCCTCATTTTTAAAGAAATATCTAACAAACATCTCAGCGCGACGGTAATATTGTATATTCTCAATATCTCTTAATCAATACTAGCTTAAAATAAATCAGGTTATGAACGAATAGATATAGCATGTGATATTAGTTGTAAGCTGGAGGCTTTGTAATGGCTTTCTGGGAGCTACGCTTGGCGATGTCTATAAATGAGGTGGCTCGGCCGTTTTCTGAGAGTTACTGAGACTTGTCAAATAGTGTGTCGTCTATTTCTGGTAGCCGCGTATTGAGTAGGCCGACTATGTAGCGAAAAATTCTTCTAGCTTCAAAGGTTATCGGCTTATTGCTGCCGCAATCGGCGTAAAGTGAAATGGGATCCTCGTAGTGAATATCTAGTGGTGACATTGCATATGCTGAAATTCCTAGTGGCGCGAGATTTTCTTTTGAGGAGTGAGCGTTAAACGATTTTAGTTGGGTCGTGCATGTTGCTAAGGGGGAAATCGGATCGTAAATATCAAATGAATTGCTATCCTTAAAGCCGTCGCCAATTGATCGCAGTATTTTTGCCGAGGTTCGGTTATTTGAGTGTGCAATGAGTGCGGCTCTGGCGAATGGCCCATCGGTAACGAGAAAATTGAGGAGCATGTCGAGTAGCTGTGTTGTGCTATTAGCGGTCTCGCATATGGTGGCAAATTCACTGATTATGTTGGTAATGCGCTTGTTAAAGCGCATGTAGTGAGAGAGTCTAGTTACTTCTACCTTTTCAGTTTTTATAAAACTGACTGGAGGTGGAGAGGGCAGGGGGAAATAGGAAGGCTCATCGTTCAGTTTTTGTGAAATATTTGCTTCCCCCTCAATCTGTTCGGCATAAGTAGCTGTCTGAGTGCTAGATAGACTTTCAGTTTGTGGTACGTTCTCTGCGGATTGCAGTTCAGTTAATAATTGAAAATCTCTATTGTCTAAGATTTGTGTAGGCCCGCCTGTCGGTTCAGCCTGTGGTAAATTGCCAGCGTTGGGGGTGTGCTCTTTCGGATCGGCTGGAATTGTTAGTTTATCGCTGTCAGTTTGAACTTCATTAACCGAGCCGTCGGTAAGCAAACTGTAGCAGTTATCCCAAATATTTTGATAACCACCTTGGTTTAGCTGTAACAGTCTTAACGACGATTGCGATGGGAGTGACGTGCCAGGCTGGAAACGATAACTCTGCTGATCTTCAAAAGCGTCTACGAGTTCGATGGCGGCGTGCAAAATGTTTCGCATTCCAGTTCGATGTGCAGTTTTTGAACTAACTTCGCGATCTAAGGCGAATAATAGCACTTCTGGAAATCCGTTTCTCCGCAAATACGAGAGTTGCATGAAGTTAGTATCGAAGCCGTGGGCGCTCGCTAGGCGGTAGGCCAAAGGAGCACGTTTAAGCTTCTTAGCAAGTTTTGCATATGTGCTACCTAAGTGGGCACATGCTAACATGTTGCCTATTACCGACATCAAACCTACTGTCTGCAATTCGCCAGCCAAATCGCTTTTCGTAGCTTGGCCCAGGAGACGCGCTACCGCAGCTATTTTTTGTGCCTTAATTCTAAGCGACTCAAAGGCATTTGCTGTTTCCTCGTCGCTAAACTGTTTATGGGTCGCAATCGAGTCTGCAATTTCTATTAACTGTTTGGAGCCAAGTTGAACTATCGCAGTCTCAGCAGTAGTCATTGGCGGTCGGCCCTGATTAAAATACATGGAATTGGCTACTCTTATCAGCTCTAGCATGATGACCGGATCTCGCTTCACGCATGATGCCAATACTTCGACCCGAAATGCTGGTTCAGCAGCTAAAGCCCGAATTTCGTCAAGCACTTGCGGATTAGCGGGTAGCTTTATTTTTAGAGCTTGACCAACCGATGTGTTTTCGTTGCCTTCTTCGGTAGGCTTTGTGTCCTCTGCTTGCTGCAAAGAACCGTCATTGCCACTAGTGTTTCGCGCTACTGTGGCAGTGTCAGGTTTGCTGTTGGCCTTCATTTTTGAGATATCTCTGATAGTGCGTTAAAGAAACTTGTTTATTCTAATGTAATTTCGACAAATTATTGAATTCCCTTAAGCTCAGATATGTGATTGATAATGATAAAATTCAGTAGCGATTTTAGATGCTTATGTTGCTAAAAGAATAATTCATAAGTAATTTCCCTAAAAACCTTTGAGTGAATTGCTGAATGCTGCAAATTATTGGAATTATAGATATTCTTTTGTTCGTTAGTTTGTGCGTAGTAACTTTAGTTAAGTATGGGAGGAGATTTGTTATATGAGCGATAGTAAACAGTACCGCGTTATGAGGGATTCTATGGGGGAAATGAAAGTGCCGGTTGATGCTTACTATGGTGCTCAAACTCAGCGAGCGGTAGAGAATTTTCCTATCAGCGGTATTAGGTTTTCGCGGCCAATGCTTAAAGCCTTAGGTATTATTAAGCGTTCTGCTGCGATTGCAAATAAGAAACTAAACCTCTTGGATTCCGCGCGTGCGGATTTAATAGTTAATGTTAGCGAAGAGGTTGAGAGAGGTGAGCTAGACGCTCATTTTGTCCTCGACATTTTCCAGACTGGCTCGGGCACTTCTACTAATATGAATGTAAATGAGGTCATCGCCAATCGCGCCAAGGAAGTGGACGCCGAGGTGACTATTCATCCCAATGATCATGTGAACATGAGTCAGTCTTCCAATGATGTCATTCCAACAGCAATTCACCTAGCGGCCGCTATGGAAATTAAGGCGTCTTTGTTGCCGGCACTTGAAATATTGTCCTTGTCTTTATCTCGCAAGGTCGTTGAGTTCGATGCGTTTATTAAGACCGGACGAACTCATTTGCAAGACGCAACGCCGATTCGCTTAGGGCAAGAATTTGGAGGCTATAAGAGTCAGGTCGATCATGCTCGCGAGCGATTGGAAAGGGCGTTATCTAGCGTTTTAGAGCTGGCACAAGGAGGGACAGCCGTTGGAACCGGCCTAAATGCGCACCCCGATTTTCCAGCTACGATTATTGAAGAGATCAGCAAGAGAACAGGAATAAAATTTGTCGAGGCTTCAAATCATTTTGAAGCCCAAAGTGCTCGCGATGCAATTGTGGAGTTAAGTGGCGTTTTAAAAACTATTGCTTGTAGCCTTGCTAAAATATCGAATGATATTCGATGGTTGGGGAGTGGTCCGCGGTGTGGTATAGGCGAATTGGCGCTGCCAGAGGTTCAGCCAGGCTCTTCTATTATGCCCGGAAAGGTTAACCCGGTAATTGCGGAATCAGTACTAATGGCATGTGCTCAGGTAATCGGCAATGACGCTGCCATTACGATTGGTGGCTATAGTGGCGGTAATTTTGAGTTAAATGTCATGATGCCGTTAATGGCTCATAATGTTTTGCAATCGATAATGTTATTAGCAAATAGCGCAACTAATTTTGCTAGGCGTTGCGTCGACGGAATAAAGGCTAACTCTGAGCGCCTGTTGGAGCTCGCAGAAGCGAGCATTGCCGTTGTCACAGCACTTGCGCCCCAAATAGGTTATGACGAGGCTGCTAGTATTGCAAAAGAAGCATATAGTACCAAGGCATCTGTTAGAGAGGTCGCTCTAAAAAGAAAAGTGCTTTCGGCAGAGGAGTTAGATAAGGCTTTGGATCTAATGAGCATGACGCACCCGGGATTGTAAAAGAAGTAAGTGTTTAATGGCGTGTCGCAAAAACGCGCCTTTAGGTTAAAGCTGTTAATGGAACTACTCGTCGCGTCTGGAATCATATTTGTTGTCCTGGGTTTAGTTGCCTGTTACTTGGGGACTATTAAGGCCAAGCGCGCATATGAGCGCGGTAATGCTGTAGGCGACTCCGAGAGAGCGGTATTGCTAGAACGCCTGCAGCATAAGGATGAGCGAATTGTCGAGTTGCGAGAAGTATTAGATAAGGTTGAAAGTGAGGCGAGAGTTTTAAAAACTAGGAATACAGACTTAATAACTAAGGTGTCAGAATTAGAAACAGTGTTGAGAGAGGAGCGCAAGGTAGCTCAAGAAAAATTGGCCGTAATCGGCGATGCTCAGGAAAGACTATCGCTTACTTTTCAGGCTTTGTCAGCTAAAGCGCTTGAAAAAAATAACCAGTCGTTTTTGAGCTTGGCTCGCGAAAATTTAGAGAAATATCAGCTCGAAGCAAAAAGCGATTTAACACAGAGGCAGCAAGCAATAGACTTATTAGTAAAGCCGTTGTCAGATTCTTTGGTGACGGTGGATAGGCGCATTCAGGATTTAGAAAAAGAGAGGGTAAGTGCTTATTCAAGTCTAACTGAGCAAGTAAAGTCGTTGATCGCGGCGCAGACTAACTTACAGAGTGAGGCCGCCAATTTAGCAAGAGCGATGCGTTCTCCTAACGTGCGTGGGCGTTGGGGAGAAATTCAGCTTAGGCGAGTAGTAGAAATTGCCGGCATGCTCGAATATTGCGATTTTGTCGAGCAGGAGACGGTTCTTGCAGAAAACTCCTTACTCCGTCCAGATATGTTGGTGAAGCTTCCGAATAACAAAAATGTAGTGGTGGATTCCAAAGCCCCGCTTTCGGCGTATTTAGAAAGTCTAAATTTAGAGGACGAAAATTTGCGCATTGCTGGACTTAAAAACCATGCCAGGCATATTCGCGATCATCTAACTAAGCTCGCCAGCAAAGGATATTGGAAGCAGTTCTCGCCCTCACCTGAATTCGTAGTGATGTTTCTTCCGGGAGAGAGTTTTTTTAGCGCAGCACTTGAGCAGGATCCGAGTCTAATAGAGTTCGGAGTAGATAAAAGGGTAATTCTCTCGACTCCTACGACGCTAATAGCGCTTTTAAGAGCCGTAGCCTATGGCTGGCGAGAGGAACGTCTAGCGGAAAATGCACATGAAATCAGCGAGTTAGGCAGGGTTCTCTACGATCGCCTGATGTCATTATCAAGGCATTTTGTAGATATGCGTAGGCATTTAACACATAGCGTTGAATCATATAATCGCGCCGTCGGTGCTTTAGAAAGTCGCGTTATGGTTACGGCACGGAAGTTTAGAGAACTTGGTGCGGCGTCTAAGGACGATATTGAGGTATTAACGACCGTCGATAGACTACCGAGAATTATGGGCATTTCAGAGGATCTAGAAAATTCTTCAACTGTTACAGAAGATCGATTAAATGAGAGCCAAGACAACCCACTGTTATCAGATTAGGACTTTTGTAAACTAATTTAGCCTTAGCGCGCCAAATAATTAACTATATCTCCATTTCAGCCGATAAGTAGCTATTGAGGAGTGAGGTGTCGAAAATTTTTTTGCGTGTCGAAAAACACCCTCAAAAAGAATTTGCCTTAAGGTCTTAACATTATTGAAGGTTTTGCGAAGAAAGGTTTTTGTATTGAATAGATATTAATATGGCTGTGGCTAAGACTCTACATTCGGCACAATCACCCTCTCTTCAGTTGGAACGCGCATATCAACACGTAAATGATTTTTGGTTGCCTGTTAACCCGCAGCTACTCGACCATATCCATTCAAATATAAAAAATGGCAATTATGCCGAGGACTGTGGCGAATTAGTTAAGGATCTAAAAAACGATTTTGCGCTATTTACATATTGCCTTAAGCAACTTGCCGTAGTTTTGCAAGAAGAAGGCGTTCTTGCTCCTAAGAATGTTAGTCCAGTCGATCTCCTTCGGTGGAGCGGTTTAACGAGACTTAAGAAAATTTTAGAGGTCAAAGAACGGGATGTATCTAAGCACACGCTTAGTAACATTAATAACCTTCAGGTATATCGTCTACAAGAAGCGATGATTAGTGCAAGCACAGCTCAGATGATGTCTGAGTTTTGTGGAGTTGATCCCGAACTAGGCTTTTCCGCAGCGTTGTTGCGTCAGCTTGGTTACACGCTTATTTGCTGGAATTATCCCAGGATCTATCAAAGAGCTGTTTCATCGCTTAAGGTAGGAACGAGTCTAGATCTGGAAATAACTCAGCTTCTAGGATTTTCTCCGCAGCTCTTGGCAATGACTATCATACGTCGATGGGGGATAATTTCAGACGTTTGCATCTCGCTAGATAGTCATAGTGCGGAGGCAGATTTGGAAGTGCGGCAGGAGGCCGAAGCAGCCGGAAGAACGCTAGAAAAAATTTGCAAAGTTGGTGAAGCTCTCGCTAGGGCAAATCAGCCAGAAGTATACCCGGAGGCGCAAAACGATTGGGAGGTTGCTAGGCAGGAGATTCAAAAGGCTCTTGGCGAAAAAGCCATCGAAGTTATTGGAGAAAAAATAAGGGAGAATTGTCGCAACTACATAAAGCTTGCTCCTGATATCTTCTCTGCAGGTACGTTGTTGGATCCAGAAACGCGACTTGCTAACTATTGGGAAAGCTATGCGCATGACAAGAATTGCCACATAGTGCATTGCAGGAAGGAGCTTCAGCAAAGCTTTAACGAATTTTATCAACGCTTAGAGACCGCTGGTATATCCGAGGCTCAGGTACGCAAGCTCGTGCTAGAAATAGTTCCGATGGCCGGTTTTAGCGGTGGGTGTATTTATACCATAGATCCCGGCCTCATGTTGTTAGTTCCCCAGACTATCATGGGCAAGTTATCTGTTCGAGACAAGGCTAAATCCCTAAATTACTCGCCCTATGCCACTGGGTACGACATTGTCCAGTTAGCATATCATTCGGCAGAGCCAATTGTTCACGAGAACATTTTGGTATGTGAAAAACTTTTTACCTGTTGTGCGGGTGTCATAGGTCGTTCACAACGAATCGGAGTGCTGTATTTAGAAATGCTGCAACAGGTGTTTGAGGCGGTGGAAAAGGAGCGATTAGCTCATTTTAGAGCCTCCATTCAGGCGCTAAACGATTGCCTAAACCTGCGATAGGCTTTAAGCAAACATTATTGTCGGTCTACTAGTATACCGTTTCCAAAAAGTAAGTTAAATATTTTACTTTTTGGAAACGGTATTTGTTGTTTATTGGCAAGTGCTTACGCACTTGCTGTTTATACCATTTACAAAAATCCTTTTTGCAAATGGTATAATTGTCCAAATTCCCAAACTTTATGTTTCTTGCCGATGCCAACGCGATTATCTATTAGCTTCGCGCGCTTTACTTGCATTGCATATAGGCGAGTATTCTTGCTAAGGGCTTTTTTCGTCAATGCATTTAGATGTGCTTTGGAATAAATCTCCATTAGTCTTTTTCCCTCGTTCTCAGATGGACACTCAACTACGCCCTCGAGTTGAACTCCTTGAATTAGCCCAACTTGCTTAGTTTCAAGATATACGCTCGCGCCAACGCGCGGATCTTTACTTATGTGGCGAATATGATTAGACGTTACATCCGAAAGAAACAAAATTGTTTGTGAATTATTCGTAGCTACGTAAAACAGTGGAGTGCTGTAAGGGCCATCCTCACCTAAGGTAGCTAAACTCATAACCCAGTGAGCGTTTAATATATCGACTAAGGGTTGTCGATCGTTAGAATCGGCCATCTGCAGAACGTCATTTTCGAACAAGGGAAAAAATCGGCTCTTCGTCGCCACTACTCATGGCAATTTTCCCTTCGTCCAGTAATTCTCTCAATGCGTCTAAAATATCTACTTGATTTCCGTCTACGGCAGCTCTTTCATCGCTTTCATGCAGGTGAAAGAAGTTTCTAAAATACAAACCATCCTGCGCCTCGGGATGATTTAAAGCTTTAACGATTTGATTCTTAATGTCTTGCATTTTTTTATTCATAGGCATCCTTGTTGCCGAAGCGGACGATAAAGGGATTTTAGACCCGAAAATACCAACATTTGCGTCTTTTTGTAATCACCGATTTTAACGACCGATACAAAGACCTAGCCTTTGTAGAATCTGCCTTTCGCACCTCTAAGACCGCAAACCTAGAAATGCGGCCCGTTTATGT